>NZ_CP023317.1:385000-585000 GCF_009497655.1 Priestia megaterium
GAAAGACAAGTGAGAATCTTGTCCACCGAATGCCTAAGGTTTCCTGAGGAAGGCTCGTCCGCTCAGGGTTAGTCGGGACCTAAGCCGAGGCTGAAAAGCGTAGGCGATGGCCAACAGGTTGATATTCCTGTACCACCTCCCCGCCGTTTGAGTAATGGGGGGACGCAGTAGGATAGGGTAAGCGCGCTGCTGGATATGCGCGTTCAAGCAGTTAGGCTGATGAGTAGGCAAATCCGCTCATCATAAAGGCTGAGCTGTGATGACGAGGGAATTATAGTACCGAAGTTCCTGATTCCACACTGCCAAGAAAAGCCTCTAGCGAGGCGGGAGGTGCCCGTACCGCAAACCGACACAGGTAGGCGAGGAGAGAATCCTAAGGTGATCGAGAGAACTCTCGTTAAGGAACTCGGCAAAATGACCCCGTAACTTCGGGAGAAGGGGTGCTCTGGTAGGGTGTATAGCCCGAGAGAGCCGCAGTGAATAGGCCCAGGCGACTGTTTAGCAAAAACACAGGTCTCTGCGAAGCCGCAAGGCGAAGTATAGGGGCTGACGCCTGCCCGGTGCTGGAAGGTTAAGAGGAGGGGTTATCCTTTGGGAGAAGCTCTGAATCGAAGCCCCAGTAAACGGCGGCCGTAACTATAACGGTCCTAAGGTAGCGAAATTCCTTGTCGGGTAAGTTCCGACCCGCACGAAAGGCGTAACGATCTGGGCACTGTCTCAACGAGAGACTCGGTGAAATTATAGTACCTGTGAAGATGCAGGTTACCCGCGACAGGACGGAAAGACCCCGTGGAGCTTTACTGTAGCCTGATATTGAATTTTGGTACAGCTTGTACAGGATAGGTAGGAGCCTGAGAAGCCGGAGCGCTAGCTTCGGTGGAGGCGTCGGTGGGATACTACCCTGGCTGTATTGAAATTCTAACCCGCGGCCCTGATCGGGCCGGGAGACAGTGTCAGGTGGGCAGTTTGACTGGGGCGGTCGCCTCCTAAAATGTAACGGAGGCGCCCAAAGGTTCCCTCAGAATGGTTGGAAATCATTCGTAGAGTGTAAAGGCACAAGGGAGCTTGACTGCGAGACCTACAAGTCGAGCAGGGACGAAAGTCGGGCTTAGTGATCCGGTGGTTCCGCATGGAAGGGCCATCGCTCAACGGATAAAAGCTACCCCGGGGATAACAGGCTTATCTCCCCCAAGAGTCCACATCGACGGGGAGGTTTGGCACCTCGATGTCGGCTCATCGCATCCTGGGGCTGTAGTCGGTCCCAAGGGTTGGGCTGTTCGCCCATTAAAGCGGTACGCGAGCTGGGTTCAGAACGTCGTGAGACAGTTCGGTCCCTATCCGTCGTGGGCGTAGGAAATTTGAGAGGAGCTGTCCTTAGTACGAGAGGACCGGGATGGACACACCGCTGGTGTACCAGTTGTCTTGCCAAAGGCATCGCTGGGTAGCTATGTGTGGACGGGATAAGTGCTGAAAGCATCTAAGCATGAAGCCCCCCTCAAGATGAGATTTCCCATAGCGCAAGCTAGTAAGATCCCTGAAAGATGATCAGGTTGATAGGTCAGAGGTGGAAGCATGGCGACATGTGTAGCTGACTGATACTAATCGATCGAGGACTTAACCAAACTTTTAAAAGCGTAAGCTTTACTCAGCAACCTGTTATCTAGTTTTGAAAGAACAAAACTTTTTAAAAAAAGTCTTGCTTTCTTTTTTAAATCATGTATAATATAATATGTCTGGTGGCGATAGCGAAGAGGTCACACCCGTTCCCATACCGAACACGGAAGTTAAGCTCTTTAGCGCCAATGGTAGTTGGGACTTTGTCCCTGTGAGAGTAGGACGTTGCCAGGCTGTTATTCTTCCACAGTAGCTCAGTGGTAGAGCTATCGGCTGTTAACCGATCGGTCGTAGGTTCGAGTCCTACCTGTGGAGCCATTTGGAGAAGTACTCAAGTGGCTGAAGAGGCGCCCCTGCTAAGGGTGTAGGTCGTGTAAGCGGCGCGAGGGTTCAAATCCCTCCTTCTCCGCCATTTTATAGTGGCCCGTTGGTCAAGCGGTTAAGACACCGCCCTTTCACGGCGGTAACACGGGTTCGAATCCCGTACGGGTCACCATTTATTTTTATCTACATAATAGTGGAGGATTAGCTCAGCTGGGAGAGCACCTGCCTTACAAGCAGGGGGTCGGCGGTTCGATCCCGTCATCCTCCACCATATATTATCATCGCGGGGTGGAGCAGTTCGGTAGCTCGTCGGGCTCATAACCCGAAGGTCGCAGGTTCAAATCCTGTCCCCGCAACCAAGTGGTCCCGTGGTGTAGCGGTTAACATGCCTGCCTGTCACGCAGGAGATCGCGGGTTCGATTCCCGTCGGGACCGCCATTTTAAATTTAATAAGGCTCGGTAGCTCAGTTGGTAGAGCAAAGGACTGAAAATCCTTGTGTCGGCGGTTCGATTCCGTCCCGAGCCACCATTTTAAAAACATTTGTTTTTAAAATGCCGGTGTAGCTCAACTGGTAGAGCAACTGACTTGTAATCAGTAGGTTGGGGGTTCAAGTCCTCTTGCCGGCACCACAGTTATTGTGGAGGGGTAGCGAAGTGGCTAAACGCGGCGGACTGTAAATCCGCTCCTTCGGGTTCGGCAGTTCGAATCTGCCCCCCTCCACCATTTACAGGGGCATAGTTTAAAGGTAGAACTACGGTCTCCAAAACCGTCAGTGTGGGTTCGATTCCTACTGCCCCTGCCAATTATAAAATTAACATTGCATATATACGTGGCGATTGTGGCGAAGTGGTTAACGCACCGGATTGTGGTTCCGGCATTCGTGGGTTCGATTCCCATCAGTCGCCCCATTTATAAACGATATGCATATTCCAATATTGGGCTATCGCCAAGCGGTAAGGCAACGGATTTTGATTCCGTCATGCGTTGGTTCGAATCCAGCTAGCCCAGCCATATTTGCGGAAGTAGTTCAGTGGTAGAACACCACCTTGCCAAGGTGGGGGTCGCGAGTTCGAACCTCGTCTTCCGCTCCAATTTAATTTTAATAAAGTTATTTAGTCTTGAGTAAATGGCGGCATAGCCAAGTGGTAAGGCAGAGGTCTGCAAAACCTTTATCACCGGTTCAAATCCGGTTGCCGCCTCCATTTATTTACAAGCTGCCGGGGTGGTGGAATTGGCAGACACACAGGACTTAAAATCCTGCGGTAGGTGACTACCGTGCCGGTTCAAGTCCGGCCCTCGGCACCATTTATAATTTTAACTTGCCTTTTTTATTTTGCCGATGTGGCGGAATTGGCAGACGCGCACGACTCAAAATCGTGTTCCTTCGGGAGTGTCGGTTCGACCCCGACCATCGGTACTTTAGCTTTACTCTTTATTACATACCGTAATTACAATAGAATTAAGTAATATTAACGTTTATACAACGTCTCTACAGTTTTGTAGAGGCGTTTTTTATTTGTCTTTTTTCGCTTAAGTACAGTTTTTCAATCGTGTACTTAAAATCGTGTTCATACTTAGGAAAGGTGGTTTTTAATTGCCCAGAAGGAGTAACAATTTAGATGATTATGAACTAGCGATTATTGAGAAGAAAACGAAATCCTGTGTTGAAACGTTTAAGGAAGCTATTGATTTATTCGTAAAGGACTGTGAGTTAAGAAATCTTAGACCACTTACTATTCAATATTATTTAAACGAGTTAAATGCGTTTCTTAATTCACTAAGGGAACAGGATATTGATACTACAATTTTAAAACCCTATAACGTCACGGAAGAACATATTAAAGAGAATGTGATCCTGTATATGCGTAATTATAAAGGGCTTAGAGTGGTCACTATCAACACTCGCTTACGTGCCATACGTGCCTTTTATAATTTCCTGCATAAGCAAAAGCATATTCCCAAAAACCCTATGGGGAACATCAAGTTACTAAAGGATAGAAAGAAAGTTATTCCTACATTTTCAAAGGAACAACTTAACAAGTTATTTCGTCAGCCTGACTTAAGAACATTTACGGGTGTTCGTGATTATACGGTAATGATGTTGTTTCTTGAAACTGGTATACGTGTAAATGAATTAGTTGGGCTGTCATTAGCTGATATTCGTTGGGAGGATAGCTTGGTACGTATTCGTCAGGCGAAGAGTTACCGGGAACGTCTAGTTCCTATCCAAAAGGAAATGAGAAGTCAGCTTAAAAAATACATTGCTATTCGTGGATATGTGGAGAGTGATGCTTTATTTGTAACAGTTGATGGTACATCGTTAACAAAACGTGGCGTTCAAACAAGGATAGAGAGATATGGGGAAAAAGCGAAATTAAAAGATGTTCGCTGTAGCTGCCACACCTTTAGACATACATTTGCTAAATTAAGTGTTCAACAAGGGGCTAATATTTTTGAATTACAGGCTATTTTGGGACACACCAGTATGGAAATTGTTAAAACGTATGTAAATCTTTTTGGAACGGATGTAAGAGAAAGACATAAAGAATTTTCACCTTTAAAAGTTCTAAATAAGCGTATTTAAATTTTTATAAATAGAAAAAAGCCACGTATTACTAGTACGTGACCCAAAGAAAACACTCGTATAAAACTGAATAGCTGAACACTATCAGCTTTAATTAACCTTCATTCTATCGAAAAAAATTAGATGATGCAAGGTTTATTAAGTAATGCCTTTTTTAAAAGCACCGATAGGGATTCACTTGCTGGAAAGCCTAATAACAGCAAGTAAAACTAAACTTGAAAGGTTATGACTTATCCGATGCAATAACTAAGTCTAGGATGCATATAATAGTTCTCTGTTGCTGTTGCGTCTGAAAGGTGAAAGCTACCTTAGTGCTGTCGTTAGGAAGGGTGTGCAATTATGGTTGCGTAGAACAAGCTATAAGTAATTATCTCTTTTCCTAGTCCTCTGAAGAAATGAGGTAAGGAATTAAGCAATTGAAAAGCCAAAGCGTAAAATTGCAGGATAATGAAACTGTCAGGGACATCTGAAACAGTAAGTTTGTTAAGTGGAAACACTAGCGATAACAGAGATAATACATAAACGGATACCTTAATTCGATACACCATGGTGTGCAAAATATTAAATCGCCTACTACTTACATTGACATTTTTATTTTTTGTTTTTGTAGGTAGGCAATTTATATCCAAGCCGTGTTCCTTATTCTCAACCCATGTTGGCAAAAAAATTAAAAATAAACAAGTGGATTTCTTAATAATTCCAGTTTTTTCTTGGTATAATTATAATATTAATTATGGTCTAAGGAGGACTACTACAAGTGAACAACACTGTTGAGTTTCTTGATACAGTTAAAGCTGGTTTAAGGCATACTTTTGAAGAGTTTTTTTATAATAGAAATAAAGTTGATATTGATTATAATGCATCTGTTTCAGACACTAACTTTAGACAAGCAATAAGGATAATAAAGAAGATTAATGATAAACAGGGTAATGATATCAACAAACAAATCAAGAATAGTAGAACCGTGGAAGAATTTATAGAATATATATATGCAGAAAATGAGGGGAATTTTTCATATTGCCTGCAGGATATTTCAGTACTTTTTAACGATTGTAGCAATTATTTAGAGGATAATCTTTATGAAATTGAAATAGTAAAGGTACAATGTAGTATACCTCCTGATCTAACTTATCAAAATATAGTTAGAGACTTGAATAATTGTGATAAACGGATTGCTGATAAAGATTATGCGGGTGCAATTACATCAGCTAAAACTCTGGTTGAAGGCGTATGCAAAGAAATTTTGAATATACTTGCTGAAAATTCTAATGACGAAAACCTGACTCTTCCAAAACTTTTTAATAATTTGTCAAAATACTTAAATTTAGATTCCAGTAATAAGAAATTTGATAAATCTTTAAAGGAAATTATATCAGGATTTACGAAAGTCATTCAGGGACTAACTGAAGTTAGAAATATGAGTAGTGATAGTCATTCTAAAATGGGAAATCCCTCTTTTCATCATGCAGTTCTTGCTGTTAATTCAGCTAAAACCGTAGCAAGCTTTCTCTTTCATACATACGAATATCAAAAGGAAAAAGGAAAGCTTCAATTAGTTGATAAATAAAAAGAGTATTTTATGTTCAACATTATTCCCTTTTTAAAATATTAAAGAGCACCCGAGGTCTATAGAGGGTGCCTTTTCATTAGTTAGTATGTCCTTCTCCTTATTACGGATTTTGAAAAGTCAATTAGATTATCATAATGAAAAAGCTTAATACCTTGATGTTCATGTTCTCTACTAATTCGATAAGTTTTTTCCTTATTTTTATTAAAGTCTGACCTTCTTCCAGCGACTACTGCAAAGTGGCATCTACTTGGATCAAACCTCATGAATTCTTTTTTTAGAGTTGCATTTCTACTTTTATATTTTTCAAATGTCCTGCTAAGCGATTGGAATTCACTAGAAAGCCACCTTCTCCAATCTGAAATTTGAATAATCCCTTTCCTAAAAGCTTCCCCTAAATTTCCATCCTTCAATACAATCTTTTTATAAGGGTCTTCAAGTTCCACAAATATAAATTGATATCCACCGGAACCTTCTCCAACTAATAAAAAATCAACTCGATAGTCAGTTCCTAATTGGAATTCAGGAAAAATATATGCATCGTGATGACCGAACCTATAATTATCAAAAAGAGAAGCGATTATAAAATAAGCTTCTTTCTCTCGGATAAAGTTCAACATGGTTTGTTCTGTTGATGAAGTTTCATTTAATAGTGAAGAAAATTGATTTATTAGCAACTGTAACTGTTCTAGATTATTAGATGCTAAAATATCTAAATAATTGTTCGGGAAAAGGCTAAGATAATGTCGTAGTGTTTTTGGAAGGTTTGGGTAATTAGATTCTTTAACTTCTATAGAACCGATTTTGTGGGCAGCCTGTGATTCTTTAAGTGTGTTCCATTTTTCTAATTCTTCTTCTGTTAAATCATTATAATCTCGAGAATATAATTTCATAAATACCTCCTCATGTATTTTTATTTATATCATATCACTAAATCAAATTTTTAAAAGATATTAATTATTAGGATAATAAAGAGTGAAGGGAAATTCTATTTATTAGCAATTACTTTCTAAGGTATAATCTAGTTATTAGAATAAATTGTATGAAGGGGTGTATTTATGCCGGTCAGTATTATAGAAGGATTTCAGGAAGAAACATATCTCCAGGAGTTGTTTGAGGAAAAAAATGTTCCACAAGATCACAACTCTTTAATTGAAGTTTTACTTTTATTAAAGAAATACGAAGGAAATGATTTGCAAATAGGATACGAATCAACTTACTTTTCTGGTTTGAAAACTTTAGAAAACTATAAGATAAAAATCCCCGTGATGGATGGATACTGGTGTGGTATAGAAATTTATGATGGAAAGGAAGAAAATAAATTTTTTATTACGTATAGCCATTTTGAGTATTTTAGAAGGCTATATGAAAAATTCCCTCAACGTCAATATCAAATCGGATTTAAAAAAGAAGAAAATATAAATTTAGCGATATTTTAACAGCGATTTAAATTCATAAAAGACAGAAAATTAAATCTATTACTGCGTAATTTAGAAAGTAAGTAGTTAAAAAAAGGTTATTCTATATATTTCCATAAGTTTTTAATAAATGGATTTATATAAAAGTTATTAAATCAATCAAAAGCGAATGCAACTTGCATTGGCTTTTTTTACATAAACAGGTAATATGACTATGATTTGTGATTAACTTTAACAATATAATGAATTGGATTTAGAAAAGCGATTTTTTTGTCTTTAAACTTATCAACATTGCAAGTTCTTCTGTAGAAATTAGAAATACAAGGAGACCTGCAATGACACATTTAACTAAGAAAGTTGGAAATAATGAATTAAAGCCTTTATCCTTTACTGAGCAGAAGCTACAAGGTTTAAAGAGACGTTGTCCTAATAATGGAAAAGAAGCCTATATTTTAAGTGTAGAGAAGAAGTGGGAGGCTTATGCGTTCAATAGGTCTGATGAAAACTTGATGAACGACCTACTTAAAACATTAAGCTATAAGATTGAGATGTTAGCCAAGTATTGGGGAAAGAATTGGAGAGATAAGCGATTATCACCTTCAGATTTTGAAAGTGTTTTTTACGAAGCAGCGTTCAAATTATGCGATGAATATGAGTGGTCTAGTGAGTTTTATTTCTATGAAACAATACTGCTGATTTTTGAACGTAGGGCAATTGATTTGACTAGAAAGTTCAAAACCCAAAGAGGAGGATTTGAAGCCAGTATATTACCTTTGAAAGAGGAGATAGTTGAGACATTTGCTGATGCTGTAGACATTGAAAAGGAAGTCTTAAATCGTAATTTAGTGACTGAGATACTTAATGATAAAGCTTTGACTATACAGGAGAAGAAACTGCTACAAGAGATTTATAATAACCCTGATGCTAGCTACAAGGACTGGGCAGAAGTCATTGGACTAAAACACCATCAACAAGTTATCCGTATGCTTCAAAGAATTAAATGTAAGATTTTCCATGTTTTTTTATAGAAAAGTGTGCGAAGTAGTAACAAATTAACGAATTAAATAATGTCTTCACGACGGGAATAATACCTTATACAGATTAACTAATAAAATAGATAACGAGGAGAAATCTATAAGGAAGCAAAGGTTATCAAGAAGCTTTCAAAAGCATTGTAATTAGACAAGTTTGGGCATAGGTGTTTTTGCTAATATTTTTTTGAGATTCATTGTCTTTTTTTAAGTAGAAGTTGCAAGTACTTCTTTGTAGCAACAAAACATACACTTTAGGAGGACATACAAATGAAAAAAAATGCAGAAAACAAACTAATAAAATTAGGGGTTATTGACTCTAATCCATGTATAAGTATTATTGGAAACAATATCCCAAGTAATTCAATGGTTATGTTAGATTTAGATAACAATGAAGTTATTACAGGAGTTCTTAAAGAAAGACAAGAGTATATGCAGTACGATGTAGTTATGATAAACCTTCCCCTTTGGAATGATGAAACAAAACTTCCGACAGATGGACTAGCTATTGAAATGGGTTATGGTAAAACAATTTACTTTGGATATGGAGAACAACTATGAAAATTTGTAAAGAAGAACAGGAGACAGTAATTATATTTGACGCTAAAAACGAGGAATGGGATTTTTACACTTGTGTCCCTTCACATATCGAATTATTTACCTCAAATAGTCAGAATGAACCGAGTGAAGTTACAATCTTAACCGAGGAAGAGGGGATACCTACCTCAATTAAATTTACTCTTCCGAAATACTCTATAAATCTAGAGAGTTTTACAAAGAAAGAATAAGCTATGACTAAGAGGTAGTTAGGAAATCTACATAAACTATTGGAGGGTTTATTTGTAGAAAAGAAAGCTTTGAGGATTTAAAAGGTTTAAAGTTAAAGTAAATTGTTGAAATTAGGAATTCAAATCATTGATGTTAGTGACCTTATAGGTTTGATATTTCTTAAAAAAAGAATTAAAAAGTACCTGTAAATCAATAGTAGTTCATAGACAAATAAGTAGAAAAATCTTAGGCGGGGCTATAATAGCTTTGCCTTTTTGTATTTCAAGAAAAGGAAGGTGAAAAGAATGGAAGATAAAAACCGAATCCCTTATCGTCAGGAATTCACGTGTAAACACATTCGCCCAGTTAGGCATTTACGAAACAAAACGTTAGCAGAGTTTAGCCATTTTATGAACGTAGACCCTAGCACAATCGGAAAGCTTGAAAGAGGCGAGTTGAAATTCACCCCACTTTATCAGAGTAAGTTCACTGAGGCAATAAAGCGTCTTCGGGTATCAGGAATCGAACTAGCAAGCATTAGCAAGATTTTAGAGATGAAAAGTCAACGTGGTTATAAATAAATTATTGGAGGTAGCAACATGACAAAAGTAAAAAAGCTATTTACAGAGACAGAAAAAGCACTTGCTGCTTATAAGGAACAGGTAAAAAAGTTAGATGAACAAGAACGCGAATTAAACACTGAACTAGCTACGATTGAAGCCGAAATGACGGCCAACGTATTCGCACAGGAAAACGCCACTGTATCAGAATCAGTGTACCTCAAGATCCAGGCAAAGGAACTTGTGAATCGAAATGACATCATTAACGTTCTATTGGAGGAATTGGCAGAGGAACGGTCAGAATTAAAACTAAAATTTGTTCCCGTGTTACGTGAGGCATTGGCCAAAACACCATACCATGAATACAATGCTACCGAAATTGCTGAACGCTATCGCTACATGATGCTAACTGAGATTGCCGATATTGGTGGCCAAATGCGTGAACAGTTTTCGGCAATAGCACCTGATATTCGAGAAGTGTTTCAAGATCAAAAGGTAAAAGAACGTTACCCACGACTAGCAAACGCATATGAAGACGATAGATACAGCCCTTCATTCTCTTGGATGACTAAGAGTGTTATTTCCAAAGATGAAGTGTTTTCAGCGTGTAAGGGTTGGCTACCTCAAGGTTTAAAAGCACCGAAAGAGGACGGCGAAAAGAAATGACAAATTTAATGACGGCCACACTATCTGCCAAGCAGGACATTCTAGCAGAACTAAAGCAAGGTAACACGGCCGTTCTAAAAGGACTACCACCATCTGTGGCGATGTCATACGGCTTGGCGTTGCAGGCTGAGGTGGGACAAACTAAAGACTCACCTATTAATAGCGAAGCCGTAGGAACGGCCGTATTAGATATGATGGACGATAGCGATGTAAAAGAACGTATTATTAAGCAAATGGAGGAGAACAAGAAGGTCACTAGCAGATAAGCTGGTGGCTTTTTTTATTTAAGGAGATAGAGACGATGGAAGCAAAAGAGTGCAGTAACTTAGCTAGAGAGTTCAATGGTGAGAAGAATTGGTGTTTACTGAAGGATTCACACTGCCCGTTATTAGTGAAGCATGAACGCTATAGCTTTAATAAAAAGAATATTGAATGTGACTACCTTAACCGAATTAACGGTATTGGTGAAGACGTGGGACTTTCTTCTAAAGAATGTAGAGGGTGTAAGCAGATATTTAAAACTGATAATTTACGATTACGATACTGTTCTAATACATGTAGAAATTCAGCAAAAAGAAAGTCAGAAAGAGAAAGCCGTTCACGCAAGAGTTTAGCTGAACGAGGGCTTGATATATAAGGGTTTCTGAGGCTAAAAACAGAGATCGGGTAGGTTAGTATTCATTGCAACACAAACTATTGCAACAGGAGGAAAGATAGTGAACAAACGAGACAAGAAGAAGCGTTTTAGAAAGCGACTATTAAAGAGAAGCAAGCAGACGGCCAAGCAAGCAGCAGGCAATCAAAATAACCAAGAAGATAGCCATTGTCTTTATCAAAAGGCACTGGACGAAATATATAATAACCAAGTAACGGCCAAGGAGAAATATTTAAACCACCATGCCGTGTTGCTTCATTTTTGCAATGGTTGTGGCACTGAGTTCTACGGCCGTCCGGCCAACATGCTAGGCAAAGATCATGAACGTCATAAGTGTTCCATGCCTTATGGTGATAGCAGAGGCAATCAATTTCTTTCTATATCTACTACAAACAAAGTCAGAAAGAAGAAGGCCGAGGTTACTAGCGATAGATTTTATGAAATGGTCGTTAATGACTATACTCCACAAGAAATTTCTAAACAGTTAGATATAGCACTACCTCTTGTCAAAGACTACTTTAAAACTGAAGGACTGTTATAAAAGATTAGAGATAGTGTTGTGCAGCGATTACTTTTCAAAAATCCTGCAAAAAAATAAAGAGACATTTTTTGTTTTCGAATTCGATGAAAGGGGTGCCCCCCCTTCGTTCTAGTGAGGCATAGACCGTCAATCTAAAGTTAGTCGCCTCAGAATAGCCCATAGCAACACTCTATTGTACGTTTTGTACATTAGTCATCCAAATAGTTTCAAAAATACCGTATAAACGATTTGGATAGCAGTTCGGCCATATATACGGGGGGCTGACCCATGGGTGGGGGCTTATGATATTTGCTTTATTCCTGCCTTAGATTGAGTGCATATATTAGGAGTGATATGGGGACAGCCGAAATTCACCCTGTGCAAGTGAGTTGTGCAAGTGCTTCAGCCCGCATTCTACCGTTCGCATTGCCTATCATTCTACTCACTTGCATTACTGTTGAGTTGTGCATGTGGTTGGGTGGGTGTGTGCCTGCCTCATGTGTTCTACCATTACACCACGTCATGCATGTGTGCGTTACTGACACGTGGTCCCGCCTATGGTTGTGGGTTTGGCTGTATCGTCCATCCTTACTATCCTAGTGTTCTAGTATGCCTTATCTATAGTGCCTCTTATATAGGTGCATAGCTTGGCTGAATGGGCGACCACTATATCTATGTTATTGAACCACGTACCTTTACCGGTGTCATAACTTAAAGGTATTGACACCGTTTTGGCGATGCTGTATTATCAAGGTATCAAAAGGTGTCATAACTTAGTGTCATAAATATTATAAAAATGGGGTCATACATAATGAAATACGGCTATGCAAGGGTATCAACAGCTAACCAAGATTTAAAAGGACAAATCTCAGCACTAGAAAATGAAGGCTGTGAAAAAATCTATTCTGAGAAGTTCACTGGAACTAAGGCGGATCGCCCAAAATTTAAAGAACTTCTTTCAATATTAGAAACCGGAGATACTTTAGTCATTACAAAATTAGACCGCTTCGCACGTTCTACTACCGATGCAATAGAAACAGTGAAAGGGCTATTTCAGAAAGGTGTGAAAGTACACGTGCTTAATATGGGACTTGTAGAGGATACACCAACTGGACGCTTAATCTTTAATATTATGAGTTCTTTTGCGGAGTTCGAAAGGGATATGATTGTAGAACGTACTCAGGAAGGTAAGGCGATAGCTAAACAGCGTGAGGACTTCAGGGAAGGCAGACCGAATAAATATAGCAAGAAACAGCTGGAACATGCATTAAAACTACTGGAAACAAACTCTTACAAAGAAGTGGAGAACATGACAGGAATAAGTAAAAGCACGTTAATCAGGGCTAAGAAGAAGGCGACCAAGTGAGTCGTCTTTTTTTTATTTCTGTTTTTAAGAATCAGATAGCAGGAAGGGGCTATCTCTGCCCCTGTGCTATGGATAGTGTTGGTTAACTATGTAACCCAAAAGAAAAGCCCAGTAGACCTAATCTTGTGCAAAAAAAAGTTTTGATGCCTTGTCTATATAGGGGGCAAGCAAGGGATTTTAAGGCACAAAATTGACTAAGGTAATTCAGGCTACTCCCTTTGAATTTAATTCCATTTTCTTCGGATTTAATTTAAGACTTTTTCGCGTATTGGTCTCTTAAAGAGTCATACTTCTTCAGTTCGTAAATATTGGTGAAGGTGTGTTCTACTATTTCCAAGGCATCAAGAATAATTCCTCGTTTAGGTTCTTCCAACTTATGAACTGTTTGGTTACCCAACCCTCTGATAATGTGAAGAATTGTTGTTTGTCCTTCAGTTAAGATCTTCGCCTCTGACAAGCCGTTTATTCTACCGTTTAAGTTGCTACTCTTTTTTTCGTTACCATTTTCATCCGTAGCCCTCTTTCCGGTTGCATCGTCTATAATGTAGCCCTTTTTTATCGATAAATCATTGCAAATACCCTCAATTATCATCCTTAATCCAGCAGCAGCCAACAAATAATATTTTAATTCAACGTTTGCTACAACTTGTTTATATAAGGTTTTGAGTAATGGAGGTAAATGCTTGTACTGTTTGACTTCATAGCTTTCCTCTTTATCTGTCAAAGGCTTAGGAGGAAACACTTGAATATCCTCATGGTGTATTTCTTCTCCCTCCTCAGCGTCATAGTAATGCATCGACGGATCATCATATTCTCTAACAAAGTTAACAGTCTCACAACCCATACATTCACAAATCATATAATCCTCAGTCATATAAAAGTTATACTCTGGAATTTCCTCATCTACAGTGTGTTTCAGTAGTATTTGGTGGTTTGTATTGTGCTTACACTGTCTACAATACACTCGTTTTTTAAATTTTCCATACTCTGACATAAACCTTCCCCCTTAGCTTACTAATTCGTTAATTTTTTCCTGTTACCTAGACATATAATCTCATTTATCCCTGTGATTAACAAGTTAAAAAAAAGATTGATATACCAATAGATGGAGAGATTTAATAATCACAAGTAAAGTCCCAATACGTTGTGATTAACAACTACCTACCTCAATAAGCCCAAAAATCTATACAGGTTCAAAATAAAAGTCAGACAATTCACGAGACCTACAGCCCCAAGGATTTGGAGTTAATCCCTAAATTTGTGACTTTAAACTACCTGTAAAACACCATAGTCCCAAGAACTAGTAATAGAAGAAGTAAAGAGAATAAAAGATAAAAGATAACGGCTTCGCCGGTTGGTACTAAATTACCAACTGCTTTAACTAAAAAAAATTAACTAATCTATCCTAGATGCCAGCAAAAGGTTATAGTTAGTGGTTTTAGAAATAGCACTGAATGAATGTAGTGAATGAAGGCGGCGTAAGCAATGTTCTTTAATCTCTTTACATCTTAAAGCAGGATATTGTAATGAAGACAGCTAATATTAAAATTATCGCTTATTACTCTTATATTGTATATACTCCATAGCCTCACTGATCTTTGTAGATTGGTGGGGCTACTTTTTTTATTATGAAGCGGTTGGAACCACGAAGAGTAAAAGCATCCTAAATGGATGCCTCATAATTACTCATCATTTTCTACAGTACTTGACTTGGTAAAATAAATACCTTAAAAGAAGCCACGGTATCTTGTACAGTAGGAACCTCACCTTCTGAATTAACATAGCCGGCCAGTGGCTTAGTTTTCCCTTCAAAGTAAGGCGGTTGTTCGTTTAAATAGTATTCGACACTATCTTTATCTAGTGAGACCATGTCTAAGATTTCTTCACTACTTGTTTCGTTTAACCAAATTTCTTTTTCCACACTGATAGTTTTATGTCCTACAAGTTTCAAATCAACTACATTAAAACCTTGATTTAACAATTCGCTTACTAAGTCTTTACACATCCATATCCCTCCTCATGAATTCATACATTTCGACACAACAATTCTTAAATCCTGTCAAATTTACATTTACTTAACAATACATCGACAGTAAAATAAGTGTATTAAACTGGAGAGGCTGGAATAATTTTATGTTTTTATTAGCTGTAACCCAAGCATCAAATAACGATAAACTTGTTACTGATATGCAAAATAAGCTTACAGAAATTCAACAGCATGAGTTAGAATTCTTAAATAACTTTATCACTCACCTAGGGTGGATATTTGGTGGAGTTGTTTCCGTAATCGGCATTATTGCCATATATATAGGTTACGCTAATAGGCAAGCAGAGAAAAAGATGAAAGATGCCGAGAAGGTGTTAGGAGAAGCTGAGGCAGTTAGATTGGCACTAATACAAGATCAAGCCGATTTAACTGCATATAGGGAGGAAACTAGGAAAGAGTTCTCAGAACTAATTTCTCTTGTAAACTCTGAAGAAATAGCAAACTTGAAGAAAGATATTGCAATCTTATCTATTACCAGTCAAATTAGGGGGAACCTTGAAGAAGGTGAACGCATGATTGACAACAGTTGGGAAGATTATAGATATATTAAACGAAACGGTGAGGACATCATTACAAGCATTACAAGCGAATATAGGAATTGTAAAGCGTCTCTGATTAATATGAGAAATAAAATAAAAGAACCTCTAGCCAATTTAACAGAGGCAAACGAACTGTTAAATGAAAGTATAAAGTTGAAAGAACGAGTTGTAAAACTTTTTGCTGAATTACGTTTTGATGCGGAAACGTTACTCTTACAGAATGATATGAAAGATATGAAAGATTCCCCAGAAAAAGCAGACTCTCCAGATAAGTGATTAATAGATGCTAATATGCGATAGACGAAGTTTGTGTTACTCGATTGAGTAACAATTGTAGAAATACTAGATTCACATCGAATTTTACTAGATTATCTATGGCTGATGCGGTATCATTAACCTTAACAAATATAGTACGGAACAGAAAAAGAATCTCAACGTGTTACAGTTGGACGGCAATCCTTCTGTAAACTTAGTTAAAGACACTGGAATGCCTCCTTTAATTGAGAGGGAAACTAGTGTCTTTTTTCTTTTTTAAAAGGAGAGAGTATATAGGAAAGTCAAATTAGAAATTATAATCAAATTTTTTGAAATCTAAGTTACTTCATAACTAAGAATAAGTTTAACTAAAATTGATTATACATCCAGTCGTGTAGTTTTTAATTGTATTAGGGAAGAAGAATTTGCAAGATGCTTTAGGGAAGTACAATATTGATACAAAAGATGTTGCCAAAAATATTCAGCTGTAAAGGATTATAATAGTGCATTTATTCCCCTGCAGTAATCACACTCTTTGTATTAGTTAACTTTCTCTAGCTTAGGGTACTATCCCTGTTGTGAAGACATTATTTAATTCGTTAGTTTATTACCACTTCGCACAATTTTCTATAAAAAATATCATATAAAATAATTTAATTAGCAATTACAGTTATAAAAAAAATAAATCCACTAAAATAGGAAATCAATAAAAAACACAAAGACGTTGTCTTGGCTTAAATATAGACAGCATCTTTAGATGTTTTATTCTTCAACATTAAAATAATCAGTATCAATTTTCTTTACAATGTATTTTCTGTCCTCTGACATACCTACATTGTGTTCAAGCATATATTTTCCGAGTAATTCTCCATCAATTAAGATAATTTTCTTTTCAATATGACGCACAAATTCATGTGCTTCTTTAGTGAAACGAGAAGTAGTAATAAATACGCCTTTCCTTGCTTTCTTTCCCTCTAAACTACCTGTAAAGGCTTGAATATCTGGTCTTCCTACAGTATTTTTCCATCTCTTTGCTTGAACGTAGATAACATCTAGCCCTAGCTTATCTTCCTTAATTATAGCGTCTACACCTTCATCTTTTATATAGTCTGTAGTTTGCCCACTGCCTAATGAACCTCCGTAACCCATAGCTAATAATAAATCTAAAACAATCTCTTCAAACCTTTTTGGATTCACCTTTTTTACTTTTTCCAAAATTTCTAGTGCGAGTAGATTATTAATCCTCTTAAATTGATCGTCCATAATTTCAGTAGGAGTAATATCGTTTTCATTATCTGCATCGCTATCTTCAAATATTTCTGTATTTATGTCTCGGTCCGTTTGCTCTTCATTTACTCTCTCTTTAATGAATTTGCTAATTAATGATATGCTAGCCCCGTAAGGAAAGCGTCTATAAACTTCGTGTCCTAATTCCGTAATGCGGTAAGTATTAGATTCTAGTTGTTCTACAAGGCCAGACACTTGTAACTCGCGTCGTGCAAAGCGTGCCCGTATTTTAAATTTAGAGTCTCCTCCATATAGATAGTTCTCACGTTGTTCACCTTCAATGGAGAAATAATCTGCTAATAATTCATTTATCTCAGAGACATGATGAATTTTACCATCACTTAGAACTTTGAGGTAGGGAATATTAAATTGAGTAGGTGTTAATGCTTTTTTTTCTTTGAGTACAAAGTTATTCTTTAATAAATCATCAAGTTTATTATCGATTTTTTTACTACTTAAAGGTTCTGGGTTTAGCTTTAAAAATTCTCTTATTACATTTTTACGTAGCTTTCTATCTCGTAATTGTTTTAAATAGTGAATAAACTCAACAGATTTATCATTATAGTAAATGGATCCATCTAAATCTTCCTGAGAAGGAATGTATTCGTTAAAGAGTGTTACCCAATCTCTTACAGTAGTTCTAGCGTATCCGCATGTATCTGCTAAATCTTTGATACTGTATTTATGCAAATTATTTTCCCCCCATTACTAAATGCCTGTTTTTAATTTTACAACAATTTCATATTTATGTGAGTATCTAGAATGAATGTAATTTTGAAAATTTGCACTTTACATTAAAAATCCTTTAATTTTAGGCTAGCTTAAAGATTCTTAGTAATAAAAATTGAATATATCTATACTCGCAGTTGTTTAAGCAATGTTAGAATAACTATTTAAATATGAGGAAACTCGGAATATTAGAATGAAAATGCCTACGTTAATAAAATAAAGATTATTATTTAGCAGAACTAATTTAATTAAACTGAATGCTGAAATTATTTAAGGGGGGGAGGCAAGACAATACCCAATTTATCTATTGGATACATTGATTTTATTTTTATTATAAAAAACAAAAAAAGGGGTTGCGAAGTTCGACAAACGGGTATATAATAGATTTTGTTAGTTAATCGTGTGAACAGCTTTTAAGTACAAGATACAATTACTGTAGAATTACTTAGTATTATTGTAATAAACGGTAACTACTTGTGGTTGAAGAGGAACAATTCGACTCAAAATCGTGTTCCTTCGGGAGTGTCGGTTCGACCCCGACCATCGGTACTTTAGCTTTACTTGACAGGATGATTCCTGTTTTTATTTTTACTTATTGGTCGACAAATTTTGATAATATTTGCGGGTGTAGTTTAGTGGTAAAACCTCAGCCTTCCAAGCTGATGTCGTGAGTTCGATTCTCATCACCCGCTCCATACATATTGTTATCACAACGCAGTGTCTCGCTTTCAAAGCTGAGATGTTGCGTTTTTTATTTTTAGCGTAAATATAGCGTCTATCTTGAAAAGATAGACGCTATATTTACGTACATCAGTTAATGACTTGATAGGTTGCTTCGCCGCCGTGAATTTGAATGAACATGTCACTTAAGGATTTAGTTAGTTTATAAGCCTGTTCTTCTGAAAGTGAAGGTTTTAAATAGATGAACTGTACAGCTTGTGTTGTCTTTTCAGTTACGTACGCTCGGTTAGAATCCACATAAGGGCTTCCGAAAGCTCCTAGGGCATCTTTTGAAATGATTTTATTTTCTAAAGAAATGTTACGTTCATTTAGAGCTTCGTAAGACTCTTCTTTTTTACCGATAGTAAATTCAACGTGGCCCTCTAAATTAGAAGAATCATAAATTCCAATTGGTACTTCATATTGCAATGAAAAAAAGTTATTAATGTCCACAGCAGAATTGATAGAAGGAAGATACGTTTGTTTTCCTATCCGTCGAATTAAAGCTTCTATAGAAGGACGGTATTTACTTGGATCCGTTCCAAATGTTTTGAAAAGCTTTCTCCACTCGCTAACACCTTCAAATTCTGTTACTTTTTTTGACTCAAGGTCAAAATAAATGGATTCTTGAAAAAGGCGCAGACGTCCTTTTAGCATTTGAGGAGAATCGCCAACTTCAATATTTTTATACTGAATGATTCCCATTTTAAAAGAAGGGCAAAGCTGTTTAATAGCGGGTGATAATGTAAAGTTCATTTTTTTGATCCTTTCTATTATAATTAGTATTTGTTCGTTTATAGATACCATCCTATCATTTCATTGAGTGAGAAAACAGTTCAATGCATGAATATATAGAATTTCTTAGAAAGGAGGCTATTACTCACTATGAATGCGTATCAGTTGAAGGAAGAAATTATTTCATACAGCAAAGAGATTGGAATCGATAAGATTGGATTTGCGAGTGCTTCTATGTTTGATGAGTTAAAGAATCGATTGTTAGCACAGCAAGAGTTAGGTTATGCTTCAGGCTTTGAGGAACCTGATATTGAAAAAAGAGTAGATCCCACATTAGTTGTTCCAAAAGCTAGATCCATTATTTCAATTGCACTTGCGTATCCTTCTAAATTAAAGGATGCACCAAAGAGCACAAAGGAAGATCGCCGAGGGATCTTTTGCCGTGCTTCTTGGGGACAAGATTATCATACGGTTTTACGTGATAGGCTTCAAAAGCTTGAAGCTTTCATAAAAGAAAAAGTACCTGCAGCTATCCTTCAATCGATGGTAGATACAGGCGAGCTGTCGGACCGAGCTGTAGCAGAAAGAGCTGGTATTGGCTGGAGCGGTAAGAACTGTGCCATTATCACACCTGAATTCGGTTCCTACGTGTATTTAGGGGAAATGATTACAGATATCCCGTTTCCTCCTGATAAACCGATAGAAGACGGCTGTGGTACTTGTAATAAGTGCGTGGATGTGTGCCCTACCGGTGCGCTTGTAACAGGCGGTCAGCTGAATTCGCAGCGATGTATTGCCTTTTTAACCCAAACAAAAGGATTTTTAGCTGAAGAATTTCGAAGTAAATTAGGCAATCGTTTATATGGCTGTGATACATGTCAAACTGTGTGTCCTGAAAATAAAGGCAAAGACTTTCATTTTCACCCTGAGATGGAGCCTGACCCAGAACTTGCGAAGCCTAAATTAAAACCGCTTTTAACGATGAGTAATCGTGAGTTCAAAGAGAAATTTGGACATGTTTCAGGGTCATGGAGAGGGAAAAAGCCAATTCAGCGTAATGCCATTATTGCACTTGCCCATTTTAAAGACCAAACCGCTGTTCCAGATTTAATTGAGTTAATTAAAAATGACGTTCGCCCTGTCATTAGAGGAACGGCGGCATGGGCGTTAGGCAAAATTGGTGATAAAGAAGCATTAGATACACTTATGAACTTAAGAGAAAAAGAAAAGGATCAAGAAGTAATTGAAGAAATGTCAAAAGGTATAGAGATGCTTCAAGAGATCTAAACCGTATTTTTATTGATAAAGTTAGCTAATGAGTCATAGCGTATAATAAACGCTTAGAAAAGTGGTGACATTATGCTAACAAAAAGGAATGTATTATATACTTTAATTAAAGCGCGTGCGGACAGCTATGTAAAAGGTGAGCTTCATGAAGACTTTAAGCCTTTCATTGAACAGCAGTGTGAGCTAAAGCGGTCTCTTGTAAAAAAAAGAGAAGTTGATGTTTTAAAATGTAATATGAAAGGTTCTATTCAATCTGCTCATACGGATCAGGAAGAAACAAGAGTATTATATAAGGTGCACATTCAGGCATTTTTAAAACAAAACGATTTTTTCTATATAGAAGAAGAAATTGAAGATCGTTTAGCTCTTTTTTATAAAGATACACTTATTCAAGATGAGCTGCTGGTAAAGGATTTTTCTGAAGATGAGGTTGAAATGGATGTAGAAGAAGTAGAGGAAGACGAAGAAAGAGCCTCTTATTATGATCGTCTTGCAGCTGTTCAGTATGCAGAAAAACATTGGGATAAACCTAATGAAAGTTATAAGCAGTTTGAGGTAAACTGCACCAACTATATCTCACAGTGTTTGCATGCAGGAAAGGCGCCGATGCGGGGGTATCCTAAAAAAGCAAACGGATGGTGGATGAGAGGGAACGCCTGGAGCTATAGCTGGGCCGTTGCTCATTCCATGCACAGCTATTTAAGTAACTCCAAATCAGGACTTCGGGCTGTGAGGAAATCTTCAGCAAGCGAACTTGTCCCGGGAGACGTTATCTGCTACGATTTTGAAGGAGATGGAAGATGGAATCATACGACGATTGTTGTAGCAAAAGACGGTCACGGTATGCCTCTTGTGAATGCGAACACGTATAATAGTCGAATGAGATATTGGGCTTATGAAGATTCAACGGCTTACACGCCAAAGATTAAGTATGATTTTTTCCATATCGTTGATCGGTAAGTCTTTCGTTTTAGCAAGTTAGTGGTATAATGATGAATAGATTTGTTAGCAGAGGTGAAAATTTGTGGGAGTACACGTAGTGTTATTTCAACCAGAAATTCCAGCAAATACAGGAAATATTGCGCGAACATGTGCAGCAACAAATACGACGCTGCATTTAGTTCGGCCGTTAGGCTTTTCAACAGATGATAAAATGTTAAAGCGAGCTGGATTGGATTACTGGGAATTTGTAAATGTGGTGTATCATGATTCATTAGAAGAAGTATTTGAAAAGTATCCTGAAGCAGGCTTTTACTTCATCACAAAATTTGGTCAACAGCCACATACAACATTTGATTATAGTGACTTAGAGCAGGATCATTTCTTCGTATTTGGGAGAGAAACAAAGGGTCTGCCAAAGCACATTATTGAAGAGAACATGGAAAGATGTCTTCGTTTACCGATGACAGAAAATGTTCGTTCTTTAAATTTATCTAATACAGCAGCTATTTTAATCTATGAAGCGCTGCGTCAACAAAATTACGCTGGTTTATCTTAAATAAAAAGCGAGGTTCAATAAAATTTGAACCTCGCTTTTTTATTTATGTCGACGATGATATGTAGTGGTTATTTTTTAACGCCCGGTTTATCATTGTATCCCGCTCTGAAGATGGATGCTAAAAAAGCAATTGTTACTCCTAATACTAAAAGTAAGCGCATTGATTTTCCTCCTCAATCTAATTAAAAGGATTATACAGCTACTGCAGTTAAAACCGACTTCCCATATCTCATGATGATAATAATGACAAAATAACTCTTCTAGAGACGTAAGTTCTCTAATAAAATTTAACCGTTCCTTCTTACTCTTTTATTATAGCTAATAAATACTTCACTGTGAATGCCTAGCAAGGACAAATTTCTGAATTTTACAATTTAAAAAGCATGTTCAAACATTTTGCTGCATAGATTGTATTAATCTTGTTCACTAGCACCATAACTAGTAGGGGAGGTCCTTTAATGGATATATTAAAGAAAGTTGAAAGATACCGCGAAGAAGAGAATCGTCTTAAGTGGGAAGGGACATTTGAAGAGTACCTAAAGCTGATTAAAGATGAGCCTTTAATTGCTCAGCCTGCACACTCTAGAGTATACAACATGATAAAGGATGCAGGAATTGAAGAGGTAAATGGTAAAAGACATTATAAATTTTTCAGTGGACAAATGTTTGGACTTGAAGATTCGCTAGAACGCTTGGTGGAAGAATATTTTCACCCAGCTGCAAAGCGTTTAGATGTTCGTAAACGTATTTTACTTTTAATGGGTCCAGTAAGTGGTGGTAAATCGACGCTAGTGACCATGTTAAAAAGAGGGCTTGAAGCTTATTCGCTTACTGATCGAGGAGCTGTTTACGCTATTAAAGGATGCCCAATGCATGAAGATCCGCTGCATTTAATTCCACATCATTTACGTAAAGACTTCTTTGAAGAGTATGGTATCCGAATTGAAGGAAACTTATCTCCTTTAAATACAATGCGATTAGAGGAAGAGTATGGAGGCAGAATTGAAGACGTCATCATCGAACGCATTTTCTTCTCAGAGGACAAACGAACTGGAATTGGAACGTTCAGTCCTTCTGATCCGAAATCTCAAGACATTGCTGACCTAACAGGAAGCATTGACTTTTCAACAATTGCAGAGTATGGATCTGAGTCAGATCCGCGCGCTTACCGCTTTGACGGAGAGCTTAATAAAGCAAACCGGGGAATGATGGAGTTCCAGGAGATGTTAAAATGTGACGAGAAATTTTTATGGCATTTACTCTCTTTAACCCAAGAAGGAAACTTTAAAGCAGGAAGATTTGCTTTAATTAGTGCAGATGAATTAATCGTAGCGCATACAAATGAAACAGAGTATCGCTCGTTTATTTCCAATAAGAAAAATGAAGCTTTGCATTCACGAATTATTGTAATGCCTGTTCCATATAACTTAAAAGTGAGTGATGAGGAAAAAATTTATGACAAAATGATTCGTGAAAGTGACGTATCAGATGTTCATATTGCCCCTCATACACTACGTATTGCGTCTATTTTTACTACGTTAACAAGATTAAAAGAGCCTAAAAAAGGCGATATCGATTTGTTAAAGAAAATGCGCTTATACGACGGTCAATCTGTAGAAGGCTATAATGATGCAGACGTAGAAGAGTTACAAAAAGAATATACGGATGAAGGAATGAGCGGTATTGATCCTCGTTATGTCATTAACCGCATTTCATCTACCATCATTCGAAAAGATATTAAATCAATCAATGCATTAGATGTACTGCGTTCATTGAAGGAAGGATTAGCACAGCATGCGTCTATTTCTGCTGAGGACCGAGAGCGTTACCTGAATTATATTTCTCTGGCGCGTAAAGAATATGATGAAATTGCTAAAAAAGAAGTGCAAAAAGCGTTCGTTTATTCTTACGAAGAGTCTGCTAAAACATTAATGGATAATTATTTAGATAATGTCGAAGCATACTGCAACAAAAATAAGCTTCGTGATCCGCTAACAGGAGAAGAGCTAAATCCAGATGATAAATTAATGCGTTCAATTGAAGAACAAATTGGTATTTCAGAAAATGCGAAAAAAGCATTCCGCGAAGAAATCTTAATTCGTATTTCCGCTTATGCACGTAAAGGAAAACGATTTGACTATAATTCTCATGAACGCTTACGTGAAGCGATTCAGAAAAAACTGTTTGCAGATTTAAAAGACGTAGTGAAAATTACAACGTCCACTAAAACACCAGATGAGCAGCAGCTGAAGAAAGTAAATGAAGTAGTGGCTCGATTGATTGATGAGCATGGGTACAATTCAGTATCTGCTAATGAACTGCTGCGCTATGTAGGAAGTTTGTTAAATCGATAACTCAGTACTAACAAGAAAACATGGCACTTCCGATCTGTGCCATGTTTTTCTTATCTCTTAAAATAAACTCTGCATAATTAGGCTAGTGTGTAGTACGCATTGCACTTAACCATCATATGATAAGTCATAAACATATACATGACACTAGACACTATAAAATGAATAGTTAATAGTAAAAGAATTAGTTAGCAAGTATACCATTCTTGCGCATAGGATAAGAGTAACCAACCTTTGAACTAAAGGTATTTGTCAGAAACTTTCGGTATAGCTTATGCATGCCGAGTAAAAACGTGCAGGTGTTTTTTAAATAAGGAGGGGAATAGCGTGGGAAAAGAAGTAGATAAAAGTTTTGCTGTCTCAAAAGAAGACTGGTCCCTCCATCGTAAAGGCCACGATGATCAAAAAAGACATCAAGAAAAAATTAAAGAAGCCATTAAAAATAATTTACCGGACTTAATTACAGAAGAAAATATCGTGATGTCCAATGGAAGAGAAGTTGTTAAAATCCCGATCAAATCATTGGATGAATATCGAATTCGGTACAATTATGATAAAAACAAACATGTGGGTCAAGGTGATGGAGACAGTAAAGTTGGGGATGTAGTAGCACGTGACGGATCTGCTGGAGATGGTCAAAAAGGAGCAGGAAAAGGTCAAGGAGCAGGTGATCAGGCTGGAGAAGACTACTTTGAAGCGGAAGTGTCCCTCATGGAGCTTCAAGAGGCTTTATTTGCTCAATTAGAACTGCCTAATCTTCAGCGAAAAGAATCTGATCAAATTGTTGTGGAACACATTGAATTTAATGATATACGACGTACAGGTTTGATGGGGAATATTGATAAAAAACGAACGATGATGAGCGCTTATAAGCGAAACGCAATGACAGGAAAGCCTGCTTTTCATCCTATTTATCCGGAGGATTTAAAATTTAAAACGTGGAATGAAGTTATAAAGCCAGAATCGAAAGCAGTCGTTTTAGCTATGATGGATACGAGCGGTTCGATGGGCATATGGGAAAAATATATGGCACGAAGCTTTTTCTTTTGGATGACACGCTTTTTACGTACGAAATACGAAACGGTGGAAATTGAATTTATTGCGCATCATACAGAGGCAAAAGTAGTGTCAGAAGAAGACTTCTTCTCCAAAGGAGAAAGTGGAGGAACCATCTGCTCATCTGCTTACCGAAAAGCGCTTGAATTAATTAACCAAAAGTATGATCCGAGCCGTTACAATATTTACCCGTTTCATTTTTCAGATGGTGATAACTTAACTTCAGATAACGCAAGGTGTGTAAAGTTAGTAAATGAATTAATGAAAGTGTCAAATATGTTTGGGTATGGGGAAGTAAATCAGTACAATCGACATTCCACTTTAATGTCTGCGTACAAAAACATTCAAGACGAAAGCTTTAGACACTTTATTTTAAAACAAAAATCAGACGTTTTTCATGCGATGAAAAGCTTTTTTAGAAAAGAGACCGAAGACCAAAAATATGCATAACCTAAAAGGCCTAGACTTGTTATCTAGGTCTTTTTTATGCGGTTTATTCAGCGCTTCTTTGGAGATAGTAAAAGTACGACTTTATCCAAAAGGAGAATAAGTGAATGAACGAAAATATAAAGAGTGAAATGCAAAAACATCAACAAAATCAGCGGTTGAATGCAGCCGAGTTAGGTTACTTATGGGCGCAATATTTAGGCGATACGCTGTATGTATGCGTTCTTGGATATTTTCTATCTGTTGTAAAAGATCCAGAGATTAAGGAACTTTTAAAAAAAGCACATCAGTTTTCACAAACTCATGTAGACGAATTGACGGAATTATTCAGTTCAGAAAAAATTCCAATTCCAGTAGGGTTTGGGGAACAAGATGTGAACAAAGGAGTTCCTGCTTTATTCGATGATATTTTTATGGCTATTTATGTAAACGAAATGGCCATTGGAGGTATGAAGAAATATGCCAGAGCGCTAAGCGCAGTGAGAAGGCAAGATATTTATGACCACCTATCTCGATGTGTAAAAGAAAGCGACATTCTTTTAGAGAATTCTAACCACGTTATTTTAAGAAAAAGCATGCTGATGAGACCTCCGGTTATTCCTTATCCTGTAAAAGTGAATTTTGTGGACGAAAAAACATTTATATCACCATTTTTCTCTCAAATGCATCCTTTAACTTCTTTAGAGGTTACCGCTATTCAAGAAATTGTTAATACAAATGTATTAGGTAAAACGCTGATGCTGGCCTTTAGTCAAGTAGCTACCACACAAAAATTACGCTCTTATTTTTTTGATGGAGTCAAGCTTGCAAGTAAGCAAATCAAGCACTTCACCGAATTACTGTCTGAAGCTGATTTACCAAGTCCGAGGTTGCTTGATGCATATGTAACCAACTCAACGATTTCACCGTTTTCAGATAAGCTGATGATGTATCATACTTCTACAGCGGTGACGATCGCTATTGATAACTGCGGTGCTGGTTTGTCTATGGCCTTCCGTTCGGATGTAGCAGTAGAATTTTCTCAGCTAATTGGGCGTATAGGGAAGTACGGAAAAGATGGAATTCGAATTATGATTGAGCAAGGGTGGATGGAAGAACCTCCAATGGCAACTGATCGTAAGAAGTTGGCAGAGAAATAAGAAAGATATGTTGTGGATTATCAGTAATTTTGCGGTGCTGAAACATATATAGCTAAATGAAAATAGGTTGCTCTAGACCCACTTGAATGAACAGTGATAAGATAAAAAAGCTGATTTTTCAAGAAGTAAGTCGAGGTGTGCAAATGAATAATAGTATAAGGGAGTCCATTGCGAAAAAAGTAGCATGGATTAGCGTATGGAGCAATATTGCCCTTACGCTAGGAAAAGTAATAGTAGGATGGATTGGAAATAGTGATGCCGTATTTGCTGATGGTATTCACTCTGCAGCGGACGTATTTGCCTCTATTATTGTCTTGTTGGTTATACGAGTAGCAAATAAGCCAGCAGATGATGATCATCCATACGGGCATGGAAAAGCAGAAGTAATTGTCTCAGGAATTGTAGGAATTATTTTATTGCTTGTATCATTTTATGTGGTATTTGAAGGAGTCGTTGGTTTATTCCATCCGGTTGAATCTCCAAATATTTTAGCCATGTGGATTGCTGTTATTTCATACATAGCAAAGGTATTATTGTACCGTTATTCTTTAAACGTAGCCAAGCAGCACCACAGTAAGGCAATTGAGGCAATTGCATTTGATCATAAAGCAGATATTGTTGCTTCTATTGCAGCGGCAATTGGTGTTTTATTATCCATTATTGGTGATAAAATGGATGTTCAACTGCTGTTATACGGAGATAAAATAGCAAGTATCTTTGTTGCTTATTTAATTTTTAACATTGCCAGACAAATGATGGGAGAGTCTTTTCAAATCTTAATGGAAGGCAATATTGATGAAGAGCTACTGAAAGAACTTGAAGAAAGTATTTATGAATTTGAAGATGTGAAGCGGATTGATCGCGTCCGAGCAAGAGAACATGGCCATTACATATTAGTGGATGTACGTATTTCAATTGACCACTTTAAAACAATTAAGGAAGGTCATGATTTAGGACGAGAAATCAAAGCTACACTTATGAAAAAGCATGATAATATTCAAGAAGTACTGATTCATTTGAATCCGTATTTTCCAGATTAAAAAGACGCAGCGAAAAAATTTCCGCTGCGTCTTTTTGCATTTTTTACATA
This sequence comes from Priestia megaterium, assembly GCF_009497655.1. Lineage (NCBI taxonomy): Bacteria > Bacillati > Bacillota > Bacilli > Caryophanales > Bacillaceae > Priestia > Priestia megaterium. The sequence continues at coordinate 413,255 of NZ_CP023317.1, forward strand.
CTATTCATTTTTTTAGAAACAATGAATAATAACAAGAGACATCGAGGCAGGTGAGTGGCACTGTTAATCAAACGAAGATCTAAATGGAAAAAAAGTCCTATCTCCCTTGAAGCAGAAGAAAAAGCAGAAATTGAACCTGGTAAAAACATAGAAGAAATTGTAAAAGAACTTGAAGAACGGTTAGATTATTCAAACGATATAGGGAAAAGACAGCTGAAATTTAATCACGAGAGTGCACTTTTAGTCTATTTTGTCCCTCTTATGGATTCAATGAAGCTAAACGATCATGTTATCAAACCTTTATTAATAGAAAAAGAAGGAGAGATAAAAGAAGTCATACAGGCCGCTTCGATTACTCCTGCAAAAGATTTGGATGAAATGATTAGTTTAATGAGCCGAGGTGCGTCTATTCTACTAATTGAGAATGATTCGTTTGTGTATGCAATTGACTCTACCAAAACGGCTACAAGAGAAGTTAATCAAGCACTGAACGAAAAAGTGGTTAGAGGTTCACAGGAAAGTTTTGTTGAGAGTTTGGACAAAAATCTAAACATGATGCGTCAAAAATTTTTAGATGGAAGCCTTATTGTACGCTACATCGAAGTAGGCAGTATTTCACGCACTCGAGTAGCAGTTTTATATCTGAAAAATATAGCGAACATAGAAATTTGTAATATGATTATTGATCGTATCAAACAAATTGAAGTGGATGGAGTGGATAGTGGGAGTGTCATTGAAGAGGCTCTAGAAGATTCACCTCTGTCACCATTTCCTCAGCTGCTGAATACAGAAAGGCCGGATCGAGTAATGGGTAACTTGTTAGAAGGAAGAATGGCAGTTTTAACAAATGGTAATAGTTCTGCATTGATTGCCCCTGTTAACTTTTTTACTTTTTATCAATCACCCGAAGATTATAATACGCGTGCACTTTATGGCTCATTTTTCCGGCTTTTACGCGTATTTAGTTTTTTTGTTGCGATGAGTTTACCTGCAATTTATATAGCAACGATTTCTTTTCATTACGAGTTAATTCCTCTAGACTTAGTTTTTACCGTAAAAGGCTCTCTTGAGAACGTTCCGTTTCCTCCGATAGTAGAAGCGTTTATTATGGTTTTAATATTAGAGTTACTAAAAGAGGCGTCGCTCAGGCTACCTTCATCAATTGCTCAAACAATTGGAGTCGTTGGGGGATTAGTTATCGGCACGGCCATTGTTGAGGCGAGTTTAGTTTCAAATATGATGATTATTGTTATTGCTCTAACAGCCGTTTCTTCCTTTGTTGTGCCGTCAAACGAAATGAGTACCACGCTGCGGATTTTAAGTTTTCCTATGATGATTGGAGCAGCCGCTTTTGGCTATTTGGGTATTGTTTTTGTACTAGTTCTTATTGTTATGCATTTAGTTATTTTAGAGTCTATTACGATGCCTTACTTAATCCCTTTTGCGCCATTTAAATTTTCTGGCTTAAAGGATGTTTTTATAAGGATGCATCAGCTCTATTTGAATGAAAGGCCTGCTAACGCTAAGCCTCAAAAACGCCAACGTCAAAAAGCGATAAGGAATTGGGATTCAAATGAATAAAAATAGTATTTCAGCCAGCCAGCTGTTCTTTATCATTTTGCAAACTCAAATTGGTATTGGTGTTTTAGGGTTACCTTATAACTTATTTAAGACGGCGCATACGGACGGCTGGATTTCCATGTTAATTAGCGGGTGTATAATTCAAGTCATTACATTGTTCCACTGGGGACTAACGCATCGGTTGCCAGGTCTAACTTTATATCAAATGACCAGCAAGCTGCTTGGTAAGTGGATAGGGAATTTTCTAAATGTAGGATATGTATTTTATTACATCATTGTTTCAAGTGTTATTACTGTTTTGTATGTAAACGTGTTAAAGCGCTGGCTGTACCACTTAACCCCAGCATATGTTTTGGTCCTTTTATTAGTTGTTATTGCCCTATATTTTGCAAAAGAGAATGTTCGAAACATAGGGCGTTTTTTTACAATTGTATCTGTATTTTTAATCATTTTAGTCTTACTGGTGTCAAATGCTTATAAAGAGGCTGATGTCCGGTATCTATTTCCGATTGGGCACAGCGGTATTCAAAATATCTTGCTAGCGTCAAAAGAAGGAAGTATCTCAATGCTAGGCTTTGAAGCCATTTTGATTTTAGCACCGTTTGTAAAGGCAAAATCCACTATGACATTGAAAATGGTCATGCTTAGTAATTGTATCGTTACGATTTTATATGTGTATATTATCATTGCTTGTTATATGTTTTTTAGCCCAGATGAAATTTTAATTGTACCAGAACCGGTTTTATATATTTTGAAGGCGACACAAAACTCAGTGATTGAACGAATCGATTTGGTTTTTATTACTTTTTGGATTATTTCTGTTATTACGTCCCTTATTATGTACGTGTATATTTCAAGTGTAGGCATGCAGGAAATATTCAAAAAGAAAACTCACCGTCCGTTTGTTCCAATTGTATTGATATTCGTAACAGGTCTTTCTATTTATTTTTCAAGAACGGATAATCTTGTGGCAGCTTTGTCACAGGCAACTAACTACTTAATTTACGTATTCATTTTCTGTATTCCTATTTGTTTGTTAATTCTATCATGGATAAGAAAAGGAACAGTAAAAAATGAAGTATAAACTTATCAAGGTATTGAGCATATGTTTAATTTTAAGTTTTCTAACAGGATGCTGGGATCAAAAATTGTTAAAAGATACGATGTTTTTGTCTACAGTGGCTTATGAAAAAAAGAAAGATAAGGTGATTTCTACTATTGCGATCCGTTCCTATACGTCTAAAGAAGGGACATTAGTGAATAAAACCTATCATGTAGCAGGGGATTCACCTCGAGACGATCGTACAAAAATTAACCAGCAGGTTTCTGGAATTGTTATGTCTGCTAAAAAAAGAATTGTTTTATTTGAAAATCAATTAGCTAAGGAGGGTGTATTAGAATTATCCGACGTTTTATATCGCACATCAGAAAGTCCTTTGACAGCTAAGTATGTCATTGTAGAAGGAAAGCCGAGTACCATAGTTGAATTACAGCAAGTAGGAGAAGAGCTAATTGGAGAGTATTTAGACGGAGTTGTTCATACGGCTGAAGTCAATTCTTTAGTGCCTGTTGAAACTCTTCAGTCACTTTGTACCGTTTTATTTGATGAAGGAAAAGGACTAGCACTCCCTTATGTGAAATTAAATACTGAAAATAAGACCGTTGATGTAATCGGTACAGCTTTATTTAATGAAGATAAATTTTCAGGCATTACATTAAATCCTGAGGAATCCAAGGTGCTTCTTTTATTAGGAAATCAAAAAGATAAATATATGATTATGAGTCACAAAATTACCATACATGATCAACAGTATGTAGTATCGTATGATGTGTCAGGCGCTAAAGCAAAAATGCACCTTAAACCGGATGCGATGTACGGAGCGAAAGTAACCATACCGCTACATGTAAAAGTAAGCATTAATGAATTTACCAAAAATGAAATGTCATCTCCTGCATTGACAAAAAAGGTGCAGGAAGAAATTGAAAAGATTCTACAAAAAAAAGCTGAAAAAGTAGTTGGAAAGCTACAAAAAGCTAACTGTGATTTTCTGGAAATAGGAAGAGAAGCAGCTGCTTATCATCCGAGTATATGGAAAAGGCTTAAATGGAGACAGGACTATAAAAACATCTCGATTAATCCGAAAGTACAAGTGGAAATTATCCATCGTGGAATTATTAATTAAAAAAAGTCATGCGAAACGCATGGCTTTTTTTAAGTGGAAAAATGTTAGTTTACAAAATAATAAAAAGGGAATTGTATTTATTTATTGATGTGATAGGATAAAAAAAGCATGTAAATCCATTCACTACGAATGAAAGCAGTGGACATATACATATAGATAATAATAAATGGTTTGGGGAGTCAAAGAAGGTGATGTTGAAGTGAATGTAAGCATCAGGTCAATCGTTAAAAAAGTCATGTTCATTCTATTTATTGCGTACGGGGCAGTGGTCATTTATGCTACTCTCATACGGGAAAACGAACATGTTTACGGAAAAGCAATGAACTTGGATTTATTTAGTACAATCCGTCTGATGTGGGACAGCGGTAATATAATGCTCACTCTGACAAATATACTGGGAAATATCGTGATGTTTGCGCCGCTTGGAATGTTTATTCCGTTGTTTATGAAGTGGTTTGACGGTTTTATTCAAGTCTTTACGACTGGTTTCTTAATCAGTTTTCTGATTGAAATTTTACAGTACAAGCTAACGGAACGAGTATTTGATATTGATGATATCTTTTTGAATACGCTAGGTACATTTATAGGCTGGGTTATTATTAAAATACTATATTGGATCAAGAACATGCTGAAAGCACGTTTCAAAAAAAGATGAAAGGACTTCTTTACGAAGTCCTTTTTGCATCTTGTTGATAGAAACACTTAATGCAGCGTCTTACGGAAGAATGTGAGGATTCAACGATAATGTGCTGACAATTTTGCTGAACAAATAATAACTTTCCTTCAAGCTGCTTAATTTGTTTTTTAAGCTGTTCTACTTCATTATTGATAGATATTTGAACCACTGTTAACAAACTCTTTAGCTTTTTCTTTCATTCCTTCTTTTCTTACTTCGTTTACATCTTTTTCATTTTCTTGAGCCATGTTACGAATATCTTGAGAAATACGCATCGAACAGAATTTAGGTCCACACATTGAACAGAAATGGGCTGTTTTAGCACCTTCAGCGGGAAGTGTTTCATCGTGATATTCTTTTGCGCGCTCTGGATCTAGTGACAGGTTAAATTGATCATTCCATCTAAATTCAAATCTTGCTTTAGACAGAGCATTATCGCGTTTTTGTGCTCCTGGATGGCCTTTTGCTAGGTCAGCAGCATGCGCAGCAATTTTATAGGTGATAACGCCTTCGCGAACGTCTTCTTTATTCGGGAGTCCTAAATGTTCTTTTGGCGTTACGTAGCAAAGCATAGCTGTCCCAAACCAGCCAATCATTGCAGCACCAATACCTGATGTAATATGGTCATAGCCTGGAGCGATGTCGGTTGTAAGCGGTCCAAGAGTATAGAAGGGGGCTTCCTGGCATATTTCCATTTGTTTATCTACGTTTTCTTTGATGAGATGCATTGGAACATGTCCAGGACCTTCAATCATAACTTGAACATCGTGTTTCCAAGCAATTTTAGTTAATTCACCAAGCGTTTCTAATTCACCGAACTGTGCCTCATCATTAGCATCTGCAATGGAACCAGGACGTAGCCCATCGCCAAGCGAAATAGCAATATCGTATGCTTTACAGATTTCACAGATTTCTTCAAAGCGAGTATATAAAAAGTTCTCTTCATGATGAGCTAAACACCACTGCGCCAAGATGGATCCTCCGCGTGAAACAATACCTGTCGTACGTTTCGCTGTCAGAGGAATATAACGTAAAAGAACACCTGCGTGAATAGTAAAGTAATCAACACCTTGTTCTGCTTGTTCAATTAATGTATCGCGGTATGCTTCCCACGTTAGATCTTCTGCTACGCCTTTTACTTTTTCAAGCGCTTGGTAAATAGGAACGGTCCCTACAGGAACAGGCGAGTTGCGGATAATCCATTCGCGTGTTGTGTGGATATCCTTTCCTGTTGATAGATCCATAATTGTATCGGCTCCCCAACGCGTTGCCCATGTCATTTTTTCTACTTCATCTTCAATAGCTGAACGAATAGCTGAATTTCCGATATTAGCATTAATTTTCACATGGAATTTGCGGCCGATAATCATCGGTTCGCTCTCAGGGTGATTGATATTATTAGGGATAATCGCACGTCCTCTTGCTACTTCTTCACGCACAATTTCAGGATTCATCTGTTCACGAATAGCGATAAATTCCATTTCGGGCGTGATGACTCCTTTTTTCGCATAGTGCATTTGCGTTACATTTTGATTTTTTTTCGCGCGCAAAGGTAAACGTTTAGTGATAAAGCGCTCGTACTGATCTCTTGGATCACCGTCATAATAACCGTTATCCTGTGGCTGAACCGTACGGCCTTGATATGTTTCTACATCGTTTCGTTCTGCAATCCACTTTTCGCGCAGAGCCGGTAATCCTTTTTGTAAATTAATTTCATAAGAGGGATCTGTATAAACACCGCTCGTGTCGTATACACGTACGGGACTATTTTCTTCTTCACCAAAAGACCCTGTAGTAGGAGACTGATGAATTTCACGCATAGGTACTTTAAGGTCTTGTCTGGATCCTTGGACATATACTTTGTGACTGTTTGGAAAAGGCTTTTTCATAGAAACTGATACATTTTGTTTTGACATTACATATTCCTCCGGTTTCGCATAAAGTGTAGCTATACCGAACCATAAAAAATCGGGTTCTGTGATAGACAGAACCCGATGGAATAGGCAAAAAAAGAATAAAACTATACTATTCTTTTCAAGACTACTTCCCTCCGCTGGTATAACCCAAATCAGGTTCAAAGGGTTAAAGAGTTTTATTGCACTCTTCTCTCAGTCTGAGCTATCAGACACCCCTAGTAGAAATAACATTCAAATTATTCAATTTACGGCTTAAGTTTACCATCATTCGGTAAAAAATCAACCCTTAAATAAAAAAAGCTAGACAATTAGCGTTGTCTAGCAGCATCGATTGCAATCACAATAGCTGTAATAATATGCATGATAAATCCCAAAAATGGAATCCAAGCAACCAGTGAGGTAACAAGCCCTAGTATGTTTCCATAAGCAGATAACCCTCGTCTATTAGCTAAAATGAGTGTGATAGCATGAAGAATAAATCCAATAAAAAGAGGAGTATAGCTAAAGCCCATAACAATCCCCGCGCCAATTAAAGGAATTCCCAGCAAGGCTTCATACCCAGCAGTGACCCATTTCATTGTACGTACATTTCCATTCATAGTAAAAAGCCTCCTAAAAAAGATACTACTATATACGAGAAAAGAGAGAAAAAAGTTTCAAATTACTTAGGGGATATGTCGTATAATTCAGCCCTATTGGATTAAAATGATAGATGACAGTAAAGGGGGATGGAAAAAACATAATGATTTAGTCATTTTTTCACACTAAAGAAAAATAGTCTAGATGATTCATTTTTAGCTAAGGAACCAGAATTTATACTGAACATAGTGACTGCTTTTTAAAATAAATAAAAGCTGATATCGTGTTTTTTGGTTGTAGCATGTAAGCTTTTTATTACAAATTATTAAAGATTCTTATCTTTTTGCAAATACACATTGTATTTCATAGTTTTAACAATTATGATAAAAAAGCAAGTGTCAAAATAGGAAAATAGTTGAGCATGTAAAACGAAGCGATAAGCTTATTAATTTGAAAGAAAGGCAAGGTACATAGCTTTATGTGGGAAATTATTGTAGCAATCATTTTAGGGATTGTAGAAGGTTTAACAGAGTTTGCTCCTGTTTCGTCAACTGGGCATATGATTATTGTGGATGACCTGTGGTTAAATTCAAAAGAATTATTTTCATCTCCAGTAGCTAATACATTTAAGATTGTTATTCAGCTAGGGTCGATCTTAGCAGTAGTTGTTATTTTTAAAGATCGTTTTATTAATTTATTAGGATTGGGAAAAAAACCAGCTGCTGCAATTGGACCGACAAATCGCTTAAATTTAATGCAGGTAATTGTTGGTTTGTTACCCGCAGGAGTGTTAGGACTTTTGTTTGATGATTACATTGATGAACATTTGTTTTCTTTAAATACGGTGCTAATTGGCTTAGTGGTCGGAGCTGTATTAATGATTCTAGCAGATTTGTTTGGACCTAAACGTCCGCGTGTAGAGACGGTGGACCAAATGTCTTATGGACAAGCACTAGGTATAGGACTGTTTCAATGTATTGCTCTTTGGCCAGGTTTTTCTCGTTCAGGCTCAACGATTTCAGGAGGGGTTCTTCTTGGAATGAGCCATAAGGCAGCCGCAGATTTTACATTTATTATGGCAGTGCCAATTATGGCAGGAGCAAGTGGACTTTCATTGGTTAAAAACTGGCAGTATTTCACATCAGATGCACTACCGTTTTTTATTGCTGGTTTTATCAGCGCCTTTATTTTTGCGCTTATATCGATTCGCTTTTTCTTAAAATTAATCAACCGCATTAAATTAGTTCCGTTTGCCATTTATCGAATTGTCTTAGCGGCTATTCTATATTTTGTATTTTTATAAAATAAATAAGCGTATTTTATAGCCATTTAAACTTCTGATAAAGACTTAAAAAGCAAGAAAAAGCTATTGCAACATTGCAATAGCTTTTTTGCATAAATATATATTATTGTCTTTTGAAAGCGTTTTATAAACATGGGTATTGACAAAACGTGTCGAAAAATAGTAAATTAATATTTGTGCAGTATAAAGTTAAGTAAAAGTAAGACTTCTGTTTAGTTTTATTGACTGTAAAAAACGTATGACAACGTATAGATCGTTTTAATTTTATAAAAATTGAATAATAAGCTTAATCGTATAGAGCGGGGGAATCATTATCGGCAGTAAAGCTGCCTTGGGGTGAATCCTTACAAAAGGTAGGAAACTCTCAATTCCGAATCCGACAGTTAACCTCGTTTGCTTTATTGAGAGAAAGAGCCCAAAATAGCGTAAGTAAAAGGCTGTTCTTTCTTAAGAATAGTCTTTTTTGTTTTTTCAGAAAAGTATATACAAATGTCATACATCTTTGGGGAGGTACATCTATGAAAAAAATTCGTTTTGGTTTGGCTACGCAGATTTTTACCGGTTTAATCCTCGGTGTTCTTGTAGGAGTAATTTGGTTTAACGATCCGCGTGTAGTAACATACCTGCAGCCGCTGGGAGACTTGTTCTTAAGATTGATTAAGATGATTGTTATTCCAATTGTTATCTCAAGTTTAGTCGTTGGAGTTGCAGGAGCAGGTAGCGGTAAACAGGTCGGAAAGCTGGGCGTTAAAACCATTCTCTATTTTGAAATTATTACAACTTTCGCAATTGTAATCGGTGTATTGATTGCTAATATTTTTCATCCTGGACAAGGTGTAGACATTCATTCAGCACAGAAGAGTGATATTTCACAATACGTTGAAACATCCGAACAGCAAGAAGGAAAGTCAGTGGCTGAAACGTTCTTACACATTGTTCCGACAAACTTTTTCCAGTCAATTGTTGAAGGAGACATGCTAGCAATTATCTTCTTTACAGTATTGTTCGCACTTGGAGTAGCGGCAATTGGAGAAAGAGGAAAGCCTGTTGTTCAATTCTTTGACGGCGTTTCTCACGCAATGTTTCACGTGGTAAACCTAGTAATGAAAGTGGCTCCGATTGGAGTATTTGCTTTAATTGGTGTAACAGTTTCGAAATTCGGTTTAGAGTCACTCCTTTCATTAGGAAAGCTTGTTATCTTAGTTTACTTAGCGTTAATTTTCTTCCTACTTGTTGTATTAGGAGGAATTGCGAAATGGGCAGGAATTAACATTTTCCACTTATTCCGCTATATGAAAGATGAACTGTTGTTAGCATACAGTACATCTAGTTCTGAGACAGTTCTTCCGCGAATTATGGAAAAACTTGAAAAGATGGGCTGTCCAAAAGCTATCGTATCGTTCGTTGTACCAATTGGTTATACATTTAACCTAGATGGTTCTGTTCTCTATCAAGCGATTGCAGCGTTATTCTTAGCGCAGGTGTATGGTATTGATTTAACGATCGTTCAACAGCTGACGCTCATTCTGGTATTGATGGTTACATCTAAAGGAATGGCTGCGGTGCCAGGAACATCATTTGTTGTATTACTGGCTACTCTTGGAACAATCGGCGTTCCGGCAGAAGGATTAGCCTTCATTGCGGGAGTAGACAGAATCATGGATATGGCACGTACGGTTGTTAACTTAGTAGGAAACACACTAGCAGCAATTGTAATGTCTAAATCTGAAGGCAAATTTGACCCTAAAAAAGGTACAGAGGTCATGAGAGCCGGCTAATTTATAAATTAAAAAGCTACTTATTCTATTCAAAAAATTAGAATAAGTAGCTTTTTTCATAATAATTCCTTTATTATTATGGAAATTGACCCTATAATATGTAACATCAGGTATAAATATATCCAAATTTTATTCTTACATAAAAGCAGTCACTGGTTCCTTTCTTTATCAGTAAATATAGAGATAGCTTAGCTAGTTGGGGGATAGTAGAGTATGTGGAAAAAGCGAATATGGGTCATCGCCTCGATAGTAATCGTATGTTTGTTAATCCCTTACAGTTTACCGATTGTGTTTGCTTTATTAACAGCATTAGCGCTTGAGGGTATTGTTCAAAAATTGCATCAATCTTTTAAAATGAAGAGAGTCTACGCAGTGCTTATGACCTTCATTTTATATGTTGTTTCGCTCATACTTATTGGATTTTTTATTGTTCGGACAATCGTCACGCAAGTGGTTGCTCTTTCAAAGATAGCGCCTTCATTTGTAAAAGAAATCTATGAAACCGCGATTTATCCAACTATTATCAAGTGGAAATACTATTCAAACGCTCTTCCTACAGAAGTGATTTCTTCTATCGAGCGCACGCTTGAAAAAACCGTAAATTCATTAGATTCTCTATTAAAAAGTACCGTGGAAATCATCATTAGCTTTGCTGCTACTGTTCCTGGGTTTCTACTAGAGTTTCTTATTTATTTAGTAGCGCTTGTATTTATCAGCCTTGAGCTGCCTGCTATTAAAAATAAAATTAAGTCATTTTTAACAGAAGAAACGAAATATAAGCTACAAGTTGTCATCACTCAGCTTATCCAAGCGGGGGTTGGTTTTATTAAGGCACAAATTATTTTAAGTGTCATGACGTTTGTAATGGCTTATGTAGGGCTTTGGCTATTAGATGTTCCGTATACCGCGCTGCTTAGTTTATTAATTGTAATTGTCGATATCTTACCAATCCTTGGGACAGGCTCGGTGCTCGTTCCATGGGGGATTTTTGCTCTTACGCAAGGACATGACTCATTAGCAATCGGCTTATTTATTCTATTTGGAGTCATTACGGTAGTAAGACGTGTAGTAGAACCAAAAGTATTTTCTACAAATATGGGTATTTCACCTTTGGCTGCATTAGTTAGTTTGTACATTGGATTTAAACTTTTAGGTTTTGTCGGGTTGTTTTTAGGACCGGCTTTAGTTATTTTATACGATGCTCTTCGTAAAGTAGGTATTATTCAAATTAACTTTAAACTATAAAAGCGCTGGATAAAACTAGCGCTTTTTTTATTGAAACTTTTGTAGTACGTCATACGTAAAGAGGGAAAGGAAAAAACTATGTCGCGTTGGTTTTTATCTATCAATCGGCTAAATTATAGTTTTGCAGTCTTAGATTTAATGACATGAGGAGGAGAATTTTTGTTAGAGTCGGTTTTACTTTCTTTAATTGAAGCGCTAAAACAGCTCTCTTATTTTGGCGTAATTTTAGCATTAACGTTTGAGTTTGTCCCCGCAGAGCTTGTTTTACCTTTAGTAGGGTATTGGGTGTACCAAGGTGATATGAACTTGTATCTGGCTATCCTTGCAGGTACAGTAGGCGGTGTGTGTGGACCGTTGACTCTTTATGCACTGGGACGTTACGGTGGACGACCGCTAGTTTTAAAATATGGAAAATATTTTTTGGTGAAAGAAAAAGAAATTGACGCTGCCGATCGCTTTTTTAATAAGTACGGCAGCGGGGTCGCTTTTTTTGGACGGTTTATTCCAGGAGTGCGTACGGCTATCTCTTTTCCATGCGGGATGGCAAAAATGAATGTATGGCTGTTTTCTATTTACACATTTGTTGCGATGCTTCCAGTAACGGCTATTTACGTATATTTAGGATATAAGTTAGGACCTAAGTGGAAAGAGGTGGGTCCGATTGTATCTCAATACATGCAGCCTATTGGAATCGGAATTGTTGTTTTAATTGCGTTGTTTTTTATCATTAAATATGTGCGGAATAAACAAGTAGGACAGAGCTGATAAATCGAGGAAAAGAGTGAGGATATGTCAGAGCATGAACAATTGAGAATAGAATTACGAAAAATTGAAAAGTGGGAGAAAGACCAAAAAGGACTTTTTTTCTGGGAGCGGCTGGCTCGCTTGCCTTTTTCAGCTTTAGATAAAGTAACGCCAAAGTTCATTCATCAAAAAATAGAAAAATTATTAGATGAAATTGCTAAGTATGTTGATAATGGAGGCCAGTATTTAGCTAATACGTCTGCCACGCTAGAGAAAGCATCAGCCCAATTACAAGAAAATAAGCAGCTGTCAATAGAGGATGTTCAGCATTTATCTCTGCAGGAAATGGATGAGTTGGCGGAGTATTTTATTGAAGTTCGAAAAAAGAATGCGCAGCTGCAAGGAGCTACAACCGGAGTAGGTGGAATTTTTACACTGGCGATTGATATTCCTTTTGTATTGGGACTTACGCTTAAGACACTGCAAGAAGTGGCTGTTTCTTATGGTTACGATCCCACTGAGCAAGAGGAACGCATTTTTATGGTCAAATGCATGCAGTTTTCATCCTCTGATATTGTAGGAAAGCGTGCGATTTTAGAAGAATTAGCAAGCGGCAATCGAACGCAGAGCTTGCAGCAGCTCCAAGGTTGGAGAGAAGTGTTTCTAACCTATAGAGACAACTTGGGATGGAAAAAGCTATTTCAAATGATTCCTATAGCAGGGATGGTGTTTGGGGCGTATATTAACAAACAAGCGATTAGCGATATAGGAGAAGTTGGAATGATGCTTTACCGTAAAAGACGCATTTTAGAAAAAGTCTCACAATCTAAAAAATAAAAATAGGCTGGTATGAAAGTATTTTAGTTGAAGAAAAATCCGAACGAGTTTGATTCTTAGTTGAGAATCAAATACGTTCGGATTTTTTTATTGATATAGTAAATGTAGCTTTCATGTATTTAGTTGCCTCTAGGTGTTGATTGGAGGGCAAGGCGAAGACTCCCGCGGAAAGCAAAGCCTTGCACGGAAATCAAAAGCGGTGTAACGAGCGATTTATATTAGATCGTTTACCTTTTTGTTCGTGTGTAGATGGGATTGATTTGTTTATGTCTCAATTACTTTTTTTCGACATTATTTCTGGGGAAATATGTCGAGGTGTGTTAAGCCTATTTCCTTAATCAAAATGAAAAGTAGGAATGGTAATAGTATTTTTTCGTCTGGCAATCAGTAAATAAATAATGCCAATTATACTCCATACAATACCGATAAATAAGGATGTTTTTTCTAAGTTAAGCCACATAAAAAATAAAAATAAACTGCCGAGTAAAGGCATAAGTACATATGAAATATATCCACTGAGAGATCGTTTGTTTTGTTGAATAAAATAATGGATAAAAACCGCTATGTTAACTGAACTGAACGCAATTAAAGCACCAAAATTAATTAAAGAGGTAGCTTTTTCAAGAGACAGACTTAGTGAAATTAAAGAGAGACCACCAATAATGACTACGTTCCAAACAGGCGTCTTTGTTTTAGGGTGAATATAGCCAAAAATTCTCCGCGGCAGATAACCATCTTTCCCAATTGCGTAGAGAAGTCTTGATGCACTCATATGTGAGACAAGTCCAGAAGCAATAGTTGATGTTAAGGCTGCTGCTACAAAAATAGATTGAAACAGCTGGCCGCCAATTTTATAAGCGATTTCAGCCGATGCACCTTCTAAATCATGAAACAAAGAGGCTGAAGGGAAAAGAAGCTGAGCAAAGTAAGAAACCGTAATAAATAAGGCGCCTCCCGTACATGCAATAATGAGAATCCCTTTGGGAATGGTTTTCTCAGGCTTAAGTGTTTCTTCAGCCATGGTGGTTACAGCATCAAACCCTAAAAAAGAAAAGCATAAAATAGCTGCTCCGTTTAATAAAAGAGATATAGAAGCCGATTCACTTATAAACGGTTTAAATGATAGCTCTTGCCCTTGAGTTGTAGCACTTAAAATAATAAAGATGATAGCTACTAAAATTTGAAAAGCAACTAATAGCGTACCAAAAGAAACGGTTAAATGAACGCTAAAAATATTCATTATGGTCATGATGACCACAAAGCTGATAATCCATACGGCTTTTGGAACACCTGGAAACAGAGAGCTTAGGTAAATATTTGTCAAAAGTGCATTAATCATCGGTAGAAATAGATAATCAAGAAGAGCCGTCCATCCTACCAAAAAACCAATGCTTGGATTCATTACTTGCTGTGCGTATGTATAAGAAGAACCAGCTCCGGGAAAAGCTTTTACCATTTTTCCATAACTAATGGCTGTGAATAAAATAGCAATCAACGTGAATGCATAAGCACCTGAAACATGTCCATCTGTGGATTCAGTTACAATGCCAAATGTATCGAAAACGGCCATGGGTGCCATGTAGCCTAATCCTATCACGACGATATGCCATAATTTTAGTTGTTTAAGAAGAGAAGGTCCATGATTCATATTTGTCATCCTTTCTGTGTATAATCATTCTGCAATATTTATTATTATACTATATTGTTAGATTTGTCATCTTTTTTTGAAAAAGAAGAGAAAATTGCGCGCTAAGAGATAAAGAGCGTTTAGTTAATTACTAGATAAAGCAAAAAAATGCTTTTTTTCACTTTGATTTTTACCATTGAGTCTAGAAAGCATTTTACATAAAATGAAAGAAAGTAAAAAAGCTTTCGATTAGTATGATCTACTTGTAATAAATACGAAAACAAACTTTTGAATGCGGTTACATTTTTGCGGGTGTATAAACTTATAATGATGATAAAGGAGATGAAGGAAGTGATTGCTACACCCTATATAAACTTGGAGATAAACAAGGGACCAGGTGTGCATGTTGTATTGGATGAAACAAAAAAAGATGGTGTTTATTTTATTAAATTAACGGTCAAGTCGATTAAAAAAAGAAGTCTTCCAAAAATGGCGTTAAAATGGAGCGTTCCGTTGTTAGATATCCAGCTATATAAATCTATACAAACTAGTCAGGGAGATGTGAGTACCTCTTCTGTTCATTGTTTTATAAATAAAAATGGCTCTAACCGCTACACTATTGCATGTTCAGACATACTTCACCCTATTCGGTGTGCCCCCAATTGGAAGGAAATGTGTCTAGATGTGGAGATGAACTTATTTAGTGAAAGCACTTGGTCTCTTCATAGCTACGAAACTGAACTGCGAGTAGATACAAGAATGATTGAAACAGAAGAGTTATTCAAAGATTTAGCGAAATGGTATGAAAGAAAAGAGATTAATCTAGCATCTGCTGTTGAGCATGCAACGGCAATAGATGAAAAAGGAAATGTCTCGTTAGATATTTGATGGTGAGGAGAGAGATAAAGTGGGGATCTTATTTAATGAACGTACAAAGGAGTTTCACCTGCAGGGCCGCGATGTAAGTTATATCTTTTCAGTGTTGAGAAACGAGCAGCTTGGTCACTTATACTATGGAAAAAAGCTTAAGCACCGTCCGTCTTTTCAGCATTTTTTACGTGTGGAAACAAGAGGAGCTAGCGCTTCGGTCTATGAAGGAGAACTAGCATTTTCTCTTGAAACAATCAAACAAGAGTATCCTTCTTATGGGACAACAGACTTCAGAGAGCCAGCCTACCAACTTCTTCAGCAAAACGGAAGCCGAGTCACCAATTTTGAATACGATAACCATAAAATTTACAAGGGCAAGAAGTCATTAAACGGCTTACCTGCTACATACGTAGAAGAAGAGAGTGAAGCCACGAGTGTAGAAGTTGAACTGATTGATAAATTGCTCAATGCATCACTTATTTTAACGTATACCGTTTACGAAGACCGAAATATTATTACGCGTCACGCACGATTTGAACATAGAGGAGAAGAACCAGTCGATATTTTGCGTATCATGAGCGGCAGCATTGATTTGCCCACATCAAACTATGAAATGGTTCAGCTTTCCGGTGCTTGGATTCGAGAGAGACACGTGAAAACAAGAATGCTTCAGCCGGGTATTCAAAGTATTTCTAGTGCGAGAGGTACAAGCAGCAGTCAGCAAAACCCATTTTTAATTTTAAAGAATCCAGCTGCAACTGAACACAGTGGAGAAGCGTACGGTTTTAGTCTTGTATACAGCGGAAACTTTCTTGGACAAGTGGAAGTAGATCACTATAATGTATCAAGAATAACGATGGGTATTCATCCTTTTGATTTTCAGTGGCGACTAGAAAGTGGACAAACTTTTCAATCACCAGAACTAGTATTGGCTTATTCAAATAACGGGCTAAACGGTCTTAGCCAAGAGTATCATGAGCTTTATCGCAAGCGTCTCGCTAGAGGAAAATGGCGGGATTTAGAGCGACCAGTTTTAATTAATAACTGGGAAGCGACGTATTTTGATTTTAACGAAGAGAAAATTGTACACATTGCCAAAGAAGCACAAAAGCTGGGCGTTGAACTTTTTGTATTGGATGACGGCTGGTTTGGTAAACGTAATGATGATACAACTTCTCTTGGAGACTGGTTTGTAGATGAAAAAAAGCTTCCGGGCGGTATGAAATCATTGGCTCAAAAAGTAACGGATTTAGGTATGGACTTTGGATTATGGTTTGAACCTGAAATGATTTCAAAGCAAAGCAACTTGTATGAAAAGCATCCAGATTGGTTGATTCATGTGCCAAATCGTCATCAGTCTCATGGACGAAATCAATATGTGCTTGATTTTTCACGAGAAGAAGTAGTGAATTATATTTATGAACGAATGGAAGCTATTTTAAGTGAAGCACCTATCTCGTATATAAAATGGGATATGAACCGAAATATAACGGAGATTGGATCTGTTGGGCTACCCGCGAATCGCCAGTTTGAAGTAGTACATCGCTACATTTTAGGAGTATATGATTTGTATGAGCGACTAACAAAGAAGTTTCCGGATATTTTATTTGAATCGTGTGCAAGCGGGGGCGCTAGATTTGATCCGGGAATGCTTTATTATGCTCCTCAAGCTTGGACGAGCGATAACACGGACGCGATTGAACGTCTAAAAATTCAGTACGGCACGTCTTTTGCTTATCCAATCAGTTCAATGGGAGCACACGTATCAGCCGTACCAAATCATCAAGTACGCAGAGTAACAAGTCTAGAAACAAGAGGAGACGTTGCGTATTTTGGCGCATTCGGTTATGAGTTAGATGTTACGCTGATGACAGAAGATGAAAAAGAAACGGTAAAAAAACAAATTCAGTATTATAAAAAATACCGATCTCTTATTCAAAATGGAAGATTCTATCGATTAAAAAGTCCGTTTGAACAAGATGGAAATGTGACGAGCTGGATGGTTGTTTCATCCGATCAAAAGCAGGCAATCATCGGTTATTATCAAGTATTAGCTAGATCAAATCCTTCTTATGAACGCATTGAGCTAAAAGGGCTTCATCCTGATTATGAATATACAGTGATGGAAACAGACCAAACAGCTTATGGAGATGAGCTCATGTACGCAGGAATTGCTCTAACTCATGAATATCCGGGTGTTGAAGCATACGATAAAAAATCTGGAGACTTTGTATCGGTTATTTACACACTGCAAGCGCAATAAGCAAAGAGGCTGGGACATAACGAAATAAATCCAATCGAAAGATGAACAAATGAGATACATGAGCTGGACTGCTTATGACACCGCAATTGATTTCCGTGCAAGGCTTCGCTTTCGCTCCTGCGGGGTCTCACCTGTTCCGCTTTTCCCGCAGGAGTCTTCGCCTTGCCCTCCAATCAACTGCTAGAAGGAACGAAACAAATAAAACGATATGCATCATCAAAAAAAAACGAACCACTCATCAAACAGGTTGATGAATGGTTCGTTTTTTACTTGGGCTCAACTACTTTTGTCCCAGCCTCTTTAAGTTAACTATTATTTATGAAGTGTTGACATAAAAGGCGTGATAATGGTAACTTTTAGTTATAATTGTTAACTTTATATTTTTTTAGTTTACTAAAGTGGAGGGGAATCGATGGAAACCACAAGTTTAAGAGATTGGAAAGCACTTGCTCAGTCTATTATTAAAGGGAAAGAAATTACATATAAAGAAGCGCTTCAACTTCTTTATGTACCGGATGAAGAAGTGTTAGAGGTCATGAATGCCGCGTACTTAATTCGTCATCATCATTATGGAAAAAAAGTAAAGCTTAATATGATTATTAATACTAAATCGGGTTTATGCCCAGAAGACTGTGGATATTGTTCGCAGTCGATTGTATCAGAAGCGCCGATTGATAAGTATGCGTGGTTAACAAAAGAGAAAATTGTAGAAGGTGCTTTTGAAGCTCAAAAAAGAAAAGCAGGTACATATTGCATCGTAGCGTCAGGCCGCCGCCCTACTGATAAAGAAGTAGCGCACGTAGTTGGAGCGGTAAAGGAAATTCGTCAAAAGACAGACTTGAAAATCTGTGCCTGTCTAGGATTTTTAACAGATGATCAAGCACACGAACTAGTCGAGGCGGGTGTTCATCGCTATAATCATAATTTAAATACTCACGCTGATAACTATGACAATATTTGTTCTACGCATGGCTATGAAGATCGAGTCGATACGGTTACTACATCTAAAAAAGCAGGTTTGTCACCTTGTTCCGGTGCAATTTTTGGAATGGGCGAGACAAATGAACAAGCCGTTGAATTAGCTTTTCAAATTAAAAAGTTAGATGCAGATTCTATTCCATGCAATTTTCTTGTTGCCGTTCCAGGAACGCCTCTAGAAGACAAAAAGGCGTTAAAGCCAATGCAATGCTTAAAGCTGTTAGCGATGATGCGTTTTGTAAATCCAACCAAAGAAATTCGAATTTCAGGAGGCAGAGAAGTTAACCTCAGATCACTTCAGCCGCTTGGTTTGTTTGCTGCAAACTCAATTTTTGTAGGCGATTATTTAACGACTCAAGGTCAAGAACCTACAGCTGACTGGGGATTAATTGAAGATTTAGGATTTGAAATCGAAGAATGTGCACTGTGAAGCCGTTGAGAAATCAACGGCTTTTTTTATCTTCAGCAGATTTACAGGAACTATACGTTTACTTTACAAAACTCAACAGCTTCTTTATATTGCCTTCACAAATAACCATTATTATAAAACATGTGAACGATAAGTGAATAGTTACTAAGGTTATGAAATTGAGAAACCACAAAAAACAATAGGTCTATATAAACATCCTATGCGTTTTTTGTGGTTTTTTTATAAATGAAAGGAAGGAATCGTTTTGAATAAGGAAGCAGATTTCTTACAACAGCTTGGACAAGATCGTTTAATTGCATCCATTAAAAGTCCGAAAAATTTAGAGCAATTTTTAGAAACAGAGATCCAGGCCGCCTTTTTATTAACGGGAAACATCAGTGTAATTAAACGCTATGTAGATTTACTCAAACAGCATAATCGAACGGTTTTCTTACACATTGAAAAAATTCCGGGAATTAGCTATGACCGGGAAGGGCTTAAATTTCTCGCTAAGTTTGTAAAGCCCACAGGTATCGTAACCACTAAAAGTTCACTCATTAATTACGCAAAACAGGAAGGGCTGGTTGCTATTCAGCGGCTGTTTTTAGTGGATACAGACGCAGTAGCACAGGGGTTAAAAACCGTTCAAGATATTAAACCGGATGCATTAGAACTAATGCCAGGATTGATTCCGGAGATGATAGAGAAAATCGTTAAAAAAACAAGTATCCCTATTATTACAGGTGGACTCATTCAAAATGAAAGCCATATCCAAGCTGCTTTAAAAGCAGGGGCTACGGCAGTTTCTACAGGAAAATCATGGCTATGGAAAAAATATGAATGAGCGAGAAAGGAGCGTTTTTAATGAAAAAAGTAGAGTTAGTTAACGTTGGAAAGTCATACGATCAAAAAACAAATGTCATTCAAGATATTAATGTCACAATTGAACCTGGAGAATTCTTCGTATTAGTAGGTCCTTCAGGGTGCGGGAAAAGTACAATGCTGCGAATGATTGCCGGATTAGAAGAAGTCACACAGGGAGAGTTGCTAATCGGGGATGTAAAAGCAAATAAACTGCTTCCAAGTCAGCGCGATTTGTCCATGGTGTTTCAAAACTATGCTTTATATCCGCATTTGACAGTAGAACAAAATATTCTTTTTGGTCTGCATACAAAGAAGATTTCAAAGCAAGAACAGCACAAGCGCTGCAGGGAAGCAGCAGAAATGCTTGGTTTAAGTGAATATTTAAAACGAAAGCCTAGACAGCTTTCGGGAGGACAGCGTCAGCGTGTAGCACTCGCACGTGCTATAGTTACTCATTCACCTATTTGCCTGATGGATGAGCCGTTATCCAACTTGGATGCGAAGCTGCGAGCAAAGATGAGATCAGAAATTCGCCAGATTCAGCGTAAGTTAGGTATTACGATGATTTATGTCACGCATGATCAAACGGAAGCGATGACGATGGCGGATCGAATGATGATTTTAAATGGAGGTAATATTCAGCAGGTTGGGCGTCCGCTCGATATTTACAATGCACCGGCAAACACGTTCGTAGCGTCGTTTATAGGTTCTCCCCCTATGAACTTATCAAACGTTTCTATAGAAAATAACTTACTCGTTTTTGAAGATAGAAGAGCTATTTCTATGAGTGCATCATACAACAACCTTAGCGGTAAAAAGGAAGTTGTGGTTGGAGTAAGACCTGAGCACGTTCAGCTTGCGACAAACGACAACACCAGCTTTATCGTAGAGGTAGATAATGTCGAAATTCTAGGAACGGAAACACTGCTTACATTTCAAATGGGAGACAAACAGTGGATGGCTAAGTGGAACGGTCAATGGAATATAAAAGTGGGAGAGCGCGTCCCTATTTTTATCGATCCAAAACACCTGTTTTTATTTGATAGTGATACAGGTTCATGCTTGCACTATGAACCATCAACGGAAGATTTAACTGTAAAGGGGGCATTTGTATGAGTGCTGTTACCAAAACAGCAAACTCGCCTGTTTCTGTTTCATCAAATCCACAAGAAAAGAAGTCAATGCCTAACCTATTGGTAGGATTATCTTACTTGCTGCCATCATTATTGTTATTTGGTGTATTTCTTTTCTACCCAATGATTAAGACCTTATATTTAAGTCTTTTTATTACAGACACACAGGGAAATCCCTTGAAATTTGTAGGATTACAAAATTTCTTTTATCTATTTACAGATCCAAACTTTTTACAAAGTATGAAAGCCACTTTTTTATTTGTACTATACACGGTGCCTATTGGCTTAATTATTGCATTATTCCTAGCGCTAATCGCAAATGAAAAGCTAAAAGGAATTGGTTTTTTCAGAACAATGTTTTCATCTACGATGGGAATGAGCGTAGCGGCTTCTTCTGTAATTTGGATGTTTATGTATAACCCGACAATCGGTGTTATTAATAAAGTATTAAATCTTGTAGGCATTCATGATGTGCAGTGGTTATTAGATCCTAAGTATGCGCTGATTGCTGTGTCCATCTCTACGATTTGGATGAACATTGGGTTTACCTTTTTAATTTTACTTGGCGGGTTACAAAATATTGATGAAAAGCTGTATGAAAACGCGCGTATTGCTGGAGTTAGCTATTGGTATCAGCTCCGTAAAATTACGCTTCCTATGCTTTCGCCAACGCTGTTTTTTATTATCACCGTTTCGTTTATTAACGCGTTTCAAACGTTTGGACAAATTGACATTTTAACAAAAGGCGGGCCTACAGATTCCACAAATGTCATTGTTTATTCAATCTACAAAGATGCATTTGTAAACTATAATGTTGGCTCTGCAAGTGCTCAAGCTACAATTTTGTTTTTCTGTATTCTACTGGTTACGGCTCTTCAATTTAAGCTTGGAGAAAGGAAGGTACATTATCAATGAGCATCACGAGAAAATGGACAACTTATTTGTTACTCATTGCAGCTACTTTAGTATTGATGTTTCCTATTCTATACGCTTTTTCCATTAGTTTTATGAGTGGAGCGGAAGTGTTGGAAGGGAAGATTTGGCCATCATCTTTTTCATTTGAAAACTATCGGGATGCTTTTGAAAAAGTTCCGCTGCTTCATTATTTAATTAATAGTTTTGCTGTATCTATTTTTGTCATGGCTGGGCAGCTGTTAGTTTCAAGTTTGGCTGCTTTTGCATTTGTATTTATTAAATTTAAAGGAAGAGATGCTATTTTCTTTCTCTTTATTTCTACGATGATGATTCCATGGGAAGCAACGATGGTTCCTAACTTTTTAACAGCACAAAAGCTAGGCTGGATTAATAACTATTTGGGATTAACAATTCCTTTTTTCGCCTTAGCATTTGGAACATTTTTATTGCGTCAACAGTTTAAAACCATTCCGGGCGAGCTGTATGAAGCTTCTCAAGTCGCAGGGATCAGCCGCTTTCGTTTCTTTTGGAATGTTGTGCTTCCTGTTTCTAAAACAAGTCTAGTTACGCTTGGCGTATATAGCTTTTTAACAACATGGAATATGTATTTATGGCCACTGTTAGTTACAAATACAGAGGATGTTCGTACCGTTCAGATTGGTTTAAAACAAATGCAAACGCAGGAGATTTCAACTGATTGGGGAGTGGTTATGGCCGCTGTCGTAGTTGTTATTATACCGACATTATTACTATTATTCCTAGGTCAAAAACGTCTTCAAAAAGGATTAACACAAGGTGCAATTAAATAGGAGAGTGAATGTGATGAAAAAGATATTGGCTATCGTAACGGCATGCTTGCTAGTCATTCTAGGCGCTTGCTCAAACTCAACTGGTTCTTCGGAAGCGCAAGAAACTAAAAAAACAGCATCAGGTAAAACAGAAGTCGTTTTTTGGCACGCCATGAGCGGTGACCTTGAAAAATCACTCAATAAAATAGTCGATGAGTACAATAAATCTCAGGATAAAGTTGAAGTAAAGCCCGTTTTCCAAGGAACGTATGAGGAAGCACAAACAAAATTTAATACGGTAGCAGGAACTAAAGATGCACCGGCTATCATGCAAACGTTCGAAGTAGGAACGAAATTCATGATAGACAGTGGTAAGGTTCAGCCTGTTCAAAAATTCATTGATGAAGACCACTACGATACTTCACAGTGGGAGAAAAATATTTCAAGCTATTACCAAGTAGATGGAAAGCAATATTCAATGCCGTTTAACTCTTCAACACCTGTGTTAGTTTACAACAAAGATGCCTTTAAAAAAGCAGGGTTAGATCCTGAAAATCCACCAAAAACGTATGATGAATTAAAGGCAGCTGCAAAGAAACTAACAGAGAAACAAGGAAATAAAACATCACAATACGGTTTTTCAATTCTAAATTACGGATGGTTCTTTGAAGAGCTAGTTGCTTCTCAAGGCGGTTTGTATGTAGATCACGAAAACGGTCGTAAAGGGGATGCCGAGAAGGCAGTATTTAATGGAAAAGAAGGACAAAACGCATTTAATTTAATCAATGACATGTACAAAGAAGGTACTTTCTACAATGTAGGGCAAAACTGGGACGATATGCGCGCAGCATTTCAATCTAAAAAAATTGCAATGTTTTTAGATTCATCAGCAGGTATTAAAACATTAGTAGACAATGCTCCATTTGATGTGGGTGTATCAGATCTTCCTGTGCCAAAAGAAGAGGATCGCCAAGGAGTAGCTATCGGGGGAGCATCTTTATGGATGTCTAAAGGAATTAGTGATGAAACATCTAAAGCGGCGTGGGACTTCATGAAATATTTAGCAACACCAGAAGTTCAGGCAAAATGGCACGTGGAAAGTGGCTATTTTGCGGTTAATCCTAAAGCATATGATCAAGAAATCGTAAAGAAAGAATGGAAAAAATATCCTCAACTAAAAGTGACGGTTGATCAGCTTCATAAAACTAAATCAACTCCGGCAACACAAGGCGCTTTAATTTCGGTATTTCCGGAATCACGCCAAAAGGTAGTAACAGGAATGGAGAGCCTGTACCAGGGAGTAAAGCCGAAACAAGCACTTGATCAAGCAGCAAAAGAAACGAATAGAGCATTAGAAGTAGCCAATCAAAAATAACGTATGATTACGAAGCTCGTCTTTCAAGTTATTTTGAGGACGAGCTTTTTATTTAGTGAATGACTAGTTAGGGGAGATAGAGGACAATGAATAATTCAATTGATCTTTATGCGCATCGCGGCTTTAGCGGACGATATCCTGAAAATACAATGATTGCATTTGAAGAAGCTAGAAAAATGCGAGTTTCAGGTATTGAATTGGATGTACAACTAACCAAAGACGGAGAAATAGTAGTGATTCACGATGAACGAATTGACAGAACGACGAATGGAATGGGATATGTTCAAGAATTTTCATATAAACAGCTGCGGTTATTCGATGCTGGAAGCTGGTATGATTCTCGTTTTTCTAAACAATCAATTCCCACGTTAATAGAAGTGTTTGAGTGGATGATGGACAAAAAGACAGAAATGACCGTGAACATTGAATTAAAAAATGACCAAATTTACTATCCAAAACTTGAGGAAAAAGTTCTTCGTCTAATCGATGAGTTTGATTTAGAAGATCAAGTTATTTTGTCATCTTTTAACTATGATAGCTTGGCTAAAGTGAGATCTCTCCATTCATATATCCCAACAGGATTTTTATTTGAAGGGGTGAGTGAAGATGCGATTGGAAAAGCAAAATCGATAGGTGCGCACCTGCACTGTGATATGTCGTTTGCTCTTTCTTCGTACGGGAAAAAAGCAAAGCAAGAAGGATTAGACTTACGAGTATATACAATTAATGAACTGAATGACTTTTTGAAGCTCCAGCAGGCTTCAGTAAAAGTAGTGATGACAGATTACCCTAACCGTTTTTCCTCTACAATGTTCAAAGGATGACGAAGAAAGGCCGTATGTATTCGTACGGCCTTTTTTATAGGGTAAATATTATTTTATTCTGAATAGTATAAAATTTATATTGTGAAATTGTTTTATAGATGATATATTGAGAGTAGATTATAATGTTCCTTATGAAAGCGGATACATGTTGCGTAGCTCCGCAAACGTTCATTTGCCGGTCCCTAGCATCGTCTGTTATCTCTTTTAGGAGGAATAAAAAATCATGTATGATCAAGATACTATCTATATTATTGGAGATGCCAAAGCTCCTCAAAGCAATCCGATTACTAAAAAGTTCAATCAGTATTTTCTAGGATTGGTAGTTGATAAAACAAATGGAAAAATTATTGATGTGGAATGCTCAGCGACGATTGAGTTAACCGTTCGATTTGTTCAATCAATTTTTATTGGACGTCATATAAGTGATCCCACCCTTATAGACGACATTAACAGCCGCTACTTCGGGTCTTCCCAAAAAGCGCTGGTGGTAGCGTTTCATGATGCACAGAAAAAATATCAGCAAATAACAGCTGCTTTGTCTACATAGACCTAGACGAAATCCAGCCTGACGTTTTCAAACGTTGGGCTGGATTTTGTTTTGCATAAAAACATTTTCGGGGAGATGAAGGGGGAAGAATAAATGATTCAAGATGGATTTATGTATGTGAGTGTGTTAACTGCCTTTGCTGCGCTCATGGTAGGGATTGAAAAACGATTTAAAGCCAATGGATTTTTTAAGTTTATTCCAGGTATTGTACTTATTTATATAGGAGCGGCTCTTATGCAAACGGCAGGATTATTTGGGGATAGCGAGTCAAATGCCGCCATGTATGCAGGCGTTAAAAATGCACTTCTTCCTGCTATGCTGATGCTTATGCTGTTAAAGTGTGATGTTCGAAGTGTAATTAAACTTGGTCCAAGAATGCTGGGAGGATTCATCGTTGCGGTTTTTAGTATAATGATAGGCTTTTTCCTCGTCTATGCCATCTTTAAGAATTTCTATGTAGAGGATACGTGGAAAGCTTTTGGTGCTTTATCAGGAAGTTGGACCGGTGGGTCAGCTAACATGGTTGCCCTTCAAGGGATTTTGGATGTTCCAGAAAATATATTTGGCTACGCTCTTATGATGGATACGATTAACTATGCCGTATGGGTTATGTTTATGTTTTGGCTTGTACCATTTGCATCTAAATTTAATAAATGGACAAAAGCAGACGTCAGCTTTATTGAGAATAGTATAGATGAAGTCGCAGCAACATCTGAAAGCGAAAAAGAAGGTCCTCAGTTTCAGCATCTTCTTTATTTGCTTGGGCTAGGTTTGTTCGTTTCGGCATTGTCTACATTTATCGGAGGGCGTTTGCCTGAAGTGGGAGCCGTTATTAATGCAACGAGCTGGACGATTATGATTGCTTCTGTCGTTGGTTTAGTGCTTGCTGTAACTCCAGCGGCAAAAATTCCAGGTACGCTCGATGTATCAAACGTTATGTTATACATCGTTGTAGCGTTAATTGCTTCTCAATCAGATTTTTCAAATTTAGTTCAGGCTCCTATTTACTTAGTATCTGGTTTTCTCATTATGTTCGTCCACTTAGTGATCATGCTGTTGCTAGCTAAACTATTTAAATATGATTTATTTACGCTCGGGGTAGCCAGTTTAGCTAATATTGGCGGAATGGCGTCTGCTCCAATGCTTGCAGCTGCTTATAACCGTGCACTGATTCCGGTAGGAGTCATTATGGCTCTGATGGGTTCCTTCTTAGGTACTTATTTTGGTATGATGATCGCCAAAATTTTAGGGGCGATCTAAGAATAAACCAAAATAGGTATAAAAGAACATGTGTGCTGAATCGAAAGGAAGCGATTGAAATGATAATTAAAGACATAACTGTAAAGCATCAAACCGTTCCACTGCTCGTTCCGTTTAAAACAGCGCTTCGAACAGCAACAGAGATAGACAGCATAAGTGTAGAGATTCAGTTAGAAAACGGAATAAAAGGAAAAGGAGCGGCTTCGCCAACATATGTTATTACAGGCGATTCTTTAGAAGGCATTCAAGCTGCACTTCAAGGACCTATTAAACTAGCGCTAATAGGGGAGGATATACGTCAGTTTCAAAAACTCTTAAAAAAAATTCAAAGCTGCTGTATTCACAATTCAAGTGCTAAAGCGGCTGCTGATATCGCTTTGCATGATGCTTATACAAAGTTTCTCAACATTCCTTTATATGCTTTCTTGGGCGATAAGCAGCCTATCTCTACGTGTATGACGATAAGTGTTGATACACCTGAAAAAATGGCTGAAGACGCACAAAAAAGTGCAGCGGACGGATTTGACATTTTAAAAGTGAAGGTAGGTTCAATTCCTGAGCTAGACCTTGAGCGTATTAAACATATTCGATCTGTCATTCCGGATCATGTAAAACTTCGGTTGGATGCAAATCAAGGATGGACTCCAAAACAAGCAGTGCAATTAATTAATGAAATGGAAGCTCTCAATTTCGGTATTGAACTGGTAGAACAGCCTGTCGTTGCTCATGATTGGGAAGGGTTAAAGTTTGTGACTGAACGAGTAAACATACCCATTATGGCAGATGAGAGTCTATTTTCTGCCAAAGATGCATTAAGGCTTGTAAGCGGGCGGTACGTGGATCTTTTAAATATTAAGCTAATGAAGTGCGGAGGCATTAATGAAGCAAGAAAAATCGCGAGTATTGCTGAGGCGAACGGTGTTGCGTGTATGATTGGAAGCATGATGGAACCATCACTTTCCGTGGGAGCAGCTGCTCATCTGGCAGCCGCTCATCCAAATATCACGTATTTTGACTTAGATGCTCCTCTTTGGCTTTCAACTGAACTGGATGTGTTAAAGTACAGCGGTCAAGAGGTTTTCTTATCAGATCTTCCTGGAATAGGAGAAATCACCGTTCCTATCTCAAAATAAAAAGATAGTAATATAGTAGAAGGAGAGAGACGATGAATATAAAACGTTGGCTTTTGACGGTAACAACAGTTATTTTAGCTACATTTGGAGTCAGTGCAGTTCCTTCTGTTCATGCTTCTGAAGAAAAAGAAACTGCTTATATAGATGTCGCAGCAGCTACTCTTTGGACAGCACCAAACATCTTGCGTGAAGTGGACGCTCCGTCAGCTACTAATCCTGTAGATATGAAGAAGTGGACCACATCGATGAATTTGAAACAGAAGCAGCAGTTATCTAGTGACGGGATGCTTGAGACACAAGCGTTATATGGAAACAAAGTAACGGTTTTAGAGAGACAAGGAGATTGGGTCAAAGTAGCTGTAGACGGACAGCCTACTTCTCGAAATGAATTAGGATATCCCGGGTGGATGCCTACTAAACAATTAACCTATAGCAAAAGGTACGAACAGTATGCAAAGAAGCCTTTTATAATGGTGACGGCTCCGACTACTTATTTATATCATTCGCCTTCTTTGAAAAAGAAAGGTATTGAAGTTAGCTATAATACGCGCTTACCTCTTTTGGTAAAATCAAAGAGTGCATATAAAGTATTAAAACCAAATGGAAAGACAGCATGGGTTTCTGCAAAAGCAGGAAAAATCTACGCTTCTCAAAAAGATATTCCTGTACCAACTGGCACGGAGCTTGTTGAAAGCGGAAAGGCATTTTTAAACCTTCCATATTTATGGGCTGGCATGAGTGGTTTTGGATTTGACTGCTCTGGATTTACGTTTACGATGTACCAGTCCCATGGTATTACAATTCCACGTGACTCAGGCCCACAGTCTAGAGCAGGGAAACCAGTAGAGATGAACAATCTTCAACCCGGAGACTTATTATTCTTTGCCTATAACCAAGGAAAAGGAAGCGTCCACCATGTAGCAATGTATGCGGGAGATGGTATGATGATTCATTCGCCGAACTCCGAGCGGACAGTAGAGATTATTCCTTTAAACACGAAGGGGTATATTGAAGAGTATGCAGGTGCACGTCGTTATTTACCTTAATTAGTAAGATAAGAAAGAAGCTCTTTTTGTGAAGGGCTTCTTTTTTAATATAGGTATAAATAAAAATTAGAAAATTTAGATTATTTATGTTTAACTACTTCTCAGTAGGGGAAGAAGTAAAGTAAGAAAAAAACGTTTTTCTTCTCGAAACATATTGACTTTATGTGCAGGGCATTATATTATTATAAAGCGTCGTTGAGACATAACAGTAACAATGAAGCTAAAAAAAAGAATTTTAAAAAGTTGTTGACATTACGTCGGTAACTTGATAAGATAATAAAGTCGCTTAAGAGCGGCGGTTGAACTTTGAAAACTGAACAAAGCGACAAACGTCAACGTTAATTTTTATTTTTTAATTGAGCAAGTCAAACATTTCTTCGGAGAGTTTGATCCTGGCTCAGGATGAACGCTGGCGGCGTGCCTAATACATGCAAGTCGAGCGAACTGATTAGAAGCTTGCTTCTATGACGTTAGCGGCGGACGGGTGAGTAACACGTGGGCAACCTGCCTGTAAGACTGGGATAACTTCGGGAAACCGAAGCTAATACCGGATAGGATCTTCTCCTTCATGGGAGATGATTGAAAGATGGTTTCGGCTATCACTTACAGATGGGCCCGCGGTGCATTAGCTAGTTGGTGAGGTAACGGCTCACCAAGGCAACGATGCATAGCCGACCTGAGAGGGTGATCGGCCACACTGGGACTGAGACACGGCCCAGACTCCTACGGGAGGCAGCAGTAGGGAATCTTCCGCAATGGACGAAAGTCTGACGGAGCAACGCCGCGTGAGTGATGAAGGCTTTCGGGTCGTAAAACTCTGTTGTTAGGGAAGAACAAGTACGAGAGTAACTGCTCGTACCTTGACGGTACCTAACCAGAAAGCCACGGCTAACTACGTGCCAGCAGCCGCGGTAATACGTAGGTGGCAAGCGTTATCCGGAATTATTGGGCGTAAAGCGCGCGCAGGCGGTTTCTTAAGTCTGATGTGAAAGCCCACGGCTCAACCGTGGAGGGTCATTGGAAACTGGGGAACTTGAGTGCAGAAGAGAAAAGCGGAATTCCACGTGTAGCGGTGAAATGCGTAGAGATGTGGAGGAACACCAGTGGCGAAGGCGGCTTTTTGGTCTGTAACTGACGCTGAGGCGCGAAAGCGTGGGGAGCAAACAGGATTAGATACCCTGGTAGTCCACGCCGTAAACGATGAGTGCTAAGTGTTAGAGGGTTTCCGCCCTTTAGTGCTGCAGCTAACGCATTAAGCACTCCGCCTGGGGAGTACGGTCGCAAGACTGAAACTCAAAGGAATTGACGGGGGCCCGCACAAGCGGTGGAGCATGTGGTTTAATTCGAAGCAACGCGAAGAACCTTACCAGGTCTTGACATCCTCTGACAACTCTAGAGATAGAGCGTTCCCCTTCGGGGGACAGAGTGACAGGTGGTGCATGGTTGTCGTCAGCTCGTGTCGTGAGATGTTGGGTTAAGTCCCGCAACGAGCGCAACCCTTGATCTTAGTTGCCAGCATTTAGTTGGGCACTCTAAGGTGACTGCCGGTGACAAACCGGAGGAAGGTGGGGATGACGTCAAATCATCATGCCCCTTATGACCTGGGCTACACACGTGCTACAATGGATGGTACAAAGGGCTGCAAGACCGCGAGGTCAAGCCAATCCCATAAAACCATTCTCAGTTCGGATTGTAGGCTGCAACTCGCCTACATGAAGCTGGAATCGCTAGTAATCGCGGATCAGCATGCCGCGGTGAATACGTTCCCGGGCCTTGTACACACCGCCCGTCACACCACGAGAGTTTGTAACACCCGAAGTCGGTGGAGTAACCGTAAGGAGCTAGCCGCCTAAGGTGGGACAGATGATTGGGGTGAAGTCGTAACAAGGTAGCCGTATCGGAAGGTGCGGCTGGATCACCTCCTTTCTAAGGATTTTTACATGACGTACGTTTTGACACTTTGTTCAGTTTTGAGAGTTCAATCTCTCAATTATAGAAAGCATACTACTTTCTTCTTATTAGATAAGAAGAATTTTGGTTGCGATTGTTCTTTGAAAACTAGATAACAGTAATTGCTGAGGAAAAGTGAAACTTTTCTTTAATCAAACCAATAAATAACACAACTTTATGTTGTACCATTTATTCGCTAATGGTTAAGTTAGAAAGGGCGCACGGTGAATGCCTTGGCACTAGGAGCCGATGAAGGACGGGACTAACACCGATATGCTTCGGGGAGCTGTAAGTGAGCTTTGATCCGGAGATTTCCGAATGGGGAAACCCACTGTTCGTAATGGAACAGTATCTTTATCTGAATACATAGGATATTGAAGGCAGACCCGGGGAACTGAAACATCTAAGTACCCGGAGGAAGAGAAAGCAAATGCGATTTCCTGAGTAGCGGCGAGCGAAACGGAATTAGCCCAAACCAAGAGGCTTGCCTCTTGGGGTTGTAGGACACTCTATACGGAGTTACAAAGGAACGAAGTAAATGAAGCGACCTGGAAAGGTCCGTCGAAGAAGGTAACAACCCTGTAGTTGAAACTTCGTTCCCTCTTGAGTGGATCCTGAGTACGGCGGAACACGTGAAATTCCGTCGGAAGCTGGGAGGACCATCTCCCAAGGCTAAATACTACCTAGTGACCGATAGTGAACCAGTACCGTGAGGGAAAGGTGAAAAGCACCCCGGAAGGGGAGTGAAAGAGATCCTGAAACCGTGTGCCTACAAGTAGTCAGAGCCCGTTAACGGGTGATGGCGTGCCTTTTGTAGAATGAACCGGCGAGTTACGATCCCATGCAAGGTTAAGCTGATAAGGCGGAGCCGTAGCGAAAGCGAGTCTGAATAGGGCGTTTAGTATGTGGTTGTAGACCCGAAACCAGGTGATCTACCCATGTCCAGGGTGAAGTTCAGGTAACACTGAATGGAGGCCCGAACCCACGCACGTTGAAAAGTGCGGGGATGAGGTGTGGGTAGCGGAGAAATTCCAATCGAACCTGGAGATAGCTGGTTCTCTCCGAAATAGCTTTAGGGCTAGCCTCATGTTGTGAGAGTCTTGGAGGTAGAGCACTGATTGGACTAGGGGCCCCCAACGGGTTACCGAATTCAGTCAAACTCCGAATGCCAAAGACTTATCCATGGGAGTCAGACTGCGAGTGATAAGATCCGTAGTCAAAAGGGAAACAGCCCAGACCACCAGCTAAGGTCCCCAAGTATACGTTAAGTGGAAAAGGATGTGGAGTTGCTTAGACAACCAGGATGTTGGCTTAGAAGCAGCCACCATTTAAAGAGTGCGTAATAGCTCACTGGTCGAGTGACTCTGCGCCGAAAATGTACCGGGGCTAAACGTATCACCGAAGCTGTGGATTGACATCTTTGATGTCAGTGGTAGGAGAGCGTTCTAAGTGCTGTGAAGTCAGACCGTAAGGACTGGTGGAGCGCTTAGAAGTGAGAATGCCGGTATGAGTAGCGAAAGACAAGTGAGAATCTTGTCCACCGAATGCCTAAGGTTTCCTGAGGAAGGCTCGTCCGCTCAGGGTTAGTCGGGACCTAAGCCGAGGCTGAAAAGCGTAGGCGATGGCCAACAGGTTGATATTCCTGTACCACCTCCCCGCCGTTTGAGTAATGGGGGGACGCAGTAGGATAGGGTAAGCGCGCTGCTGGATATGCGCGTTCAAGCAGTTAGGCTGATGAGTAGGCAAATCCGCTCATCATAAAGGCTGAGCTGTGATGACGAGGGAATTATAGTACCGAAGTTCCTGATTCCACACTGCCAAGAAAAGCCTCTAGCGAGGCGGGAGGTGCCCGTACCGCAAACCGACACAGGTAGGCGAGGAGAGAATCCTAAGGTGATCGAGAGAACTCTCGTTAAGGAACTCGGCAAAATGACCCCGTAACTTCGGGAGAAGGGGTGCTCTGGTAGGGTGTATAGCCCGAGAGAGCCGCAGTGAATAGGCCCAGGCGACTGTTTAGCAAAAACACAGGTCTCTGCGAAGCCGCAAGGCGAAGTATAGGGGCTGACGCCTGCCCGGTGCTGGAAGGTTAAGAGGAGGGGTTATCCTTTGGGAGAAGCTCTGAATCGAAGCCCCAGTAAACGGCGGCCGTAACTATAACGGTCCTAAGGTAGCGAAATTCCTTGTCGGGTAAGTTCCGACCCGCACGAAAGGCGTAACGATCTGGGCACTGTCTCAACGAGAGACTCGGTGAAATTATAGTACCTGTGAAGATGCAGGTTACCCGCGACAGGACGGAAAGACCCCGTGGAGCTTTACTGTAGCCTGATATTGAATTTTGGTACAGCTTGTACAGGATAGGTAGGAGCCTGAGAAGCCGGAGCGCTAGCTTCGGTGGAGGCGTCGGTGGGATACTACCCTGGCTGTATTGAAATTCTAACCCGCGGCCCTGATCGGGCCGGGAGACAGTGTCAGGTGGGCAGTTTGACTGGGGCGGTCGCCTCCTAAAATGTAACGGAGGCGCCCAAAGGTTCCCTCAGAATGGTTGGAAATCATTCGTAGAGTGTAAAGGCACAAGGGAGCTTGACTGCGAGACCTACAAGTCGAGCAGGGACGAAAGTCGGGCTTAGTGATCCGGTGGTTCCGCATGGAAGGGCCATCGCTCAACGGATAAAAGCTACCCCGGGGATAACAGGCTTATCTCCCCCAAGAGTCCACATCGACGGGGAGGTTTGGCACCTCGATGTCGGCTCATCGCATCCTGGGGCTGTAGTCGGTCCCAAGGGTTGGGCTGTTCGCCCATTAAAGCGGTACGCGAGCTGGGTTCAGAACGTCGTGAGACAGTTCGGTCCCTATCCGTCGTGGGCGTAGGAAATTTGAGAGGAGCTGTCCTTAGTACGAGAGGACCGGGATGGACACACCGCTGGTGTACCAGTTGTCTTGCCAAAGGCATCGCTGGGTAGCTATGTGTGGACGGGATAAGTGCTGAAAGCATCTAAGCATGAAGCCCCCCTCAAGATGAGATTTCCCATAGCGCAAGCTAGTAAGATCCCTGAAAGATGATCAGGTTGATAGGTCAGAGGTGGAAGCGTGGCGACATGTGTAGCTGACTGATACTAATCGATCGAGGACTTAACCAAACTTTAAAAGCGTAAGCTTTACTCAGCAAACTGTTACCTAGTTTTGAGAGAACAATCTCTTGTCTGGTGGCGATAGCGAAGAGGTCACACCCGTTCCCATACCGAACACGGAAGTTAAGCTCTTTAGCGCCAATGGTAGTTGGGACTTTGTCCCTGTGAGAGTAGGACGTTGCCAGGCATTTTTATTATCGCGGGGTGGAGCAGTTCGGTAGCTCGTCGGGCTCATAACCCGAAGGTCGCAGGTTCAAATCCTGTCCCCGCAACCAAATTATCTTTTATACATACTTGAATATATTATTACTATCCTTAGGCATAGCCTAAGGATTTTTTGTTTGGCTATATTTATAAACACTTGTTTAGGTTATGATATAAGATAGTGATGCAGATTAATCAGGAGGTTTTTTATGTTACAAAGTAATATTCAAACTTATATTGAAAAAGAAATGAACGTTCAAGGTCAATCTTTATCTCTATATCAAGAAGAAAAGGAATATGCGTTGCAAAAAGAGTTGGTGCCGCAAAACCTGATGATAGAAGAAAAAGAGGCATCTTCACGTTTTAAAGATTCTTATATCGAAAGAGTAGATAAAGAAACGGACGAGCTGATCGCAGAAGAATCTCCTCTTTCGTTTTTAGATACTCCTCTTTCTTACTTAAAAGAACACAGAAGTGAATTTCTATATGTAGAATCAAAATGGTTTGAATTTATTAAGCTTGATGGATGTTCTTTTGAAGTGGATGATGTGTTTGGCACATATAAAGTATTAACGGGGTTACATATGCAAAAAAAATTCGGTTCTGTACTAAAACAATTTTTTGCTAAAGAGCTTAATGAAAGCCCAACAAGCGTCCAGCTTTTATTTAATGATAAAGATGGATTATGGGATGTGAATATTGAGTTAGATGCTATAAAAGAGTTTGATGAAAAAATGTCAATAGGTGAAGCTCTTGTTCTTACATATCGCTTTTTCTTTCATCTAGTGGAGTATGTAGAGAACGAAAAAGCTTAAAAATGATGATTACTTTTACTATAAAGATGCTGGGACAAAAGCAGTTTAGTTAACGTTGAACACGAACTATCTATCAAAAATAGATAGTTCGTGTTTTTTAATGGTCATGGTGAACGTAGGTTTCAGTATGAGGTGCTTCTAGCTGTTGGTTGGAGGGCAAGGCTCCATCGTCCGCTCGCGGAAAGCGAAGCCTTGCACGTAAAGCAACAGCGGCGGAACAAGCATCCCAGGTTATTTATCCGGGTTGTTCGTCTTTAGATTGCATTCATTTCGTTATGGCCCAATCTCTTTTTTGATAGGTGATACATAATGAATGTTAAGTGAAGCTGGAAATATATTTACATCTCTATGTTTTTATGGAATGATAAAGAGTATCTTTACATATATGACTGATATGGGTGAAGAACAACTATCAGGAATCTTTCTAGTTTTTTGAGAAAGCAGCCTGCATATTAGCTGTTAATAGTACTCCGAGCAAGAAAGCTTCCGTAGGATGAAGTATAATATATACATACAGGAACAATTTTTAACTCTATAAAAAATGTCTGCTGACGTATGGGATTATAAATAAAGAGGGGATGTTCATGTTATTAAGAAAAATAAAGTCTGAAGAATTGGCAGAAGTCTATCAAATGGGATATGCGGCATGGCCTAAAGGCAGGACGTACAAAGAGTATGTTAGAGATAATCAAAAAGAAGAAACATATGGAATTCGGTATGTATATGTAAATGAAGAGAATCAAATTATTGGTTCATTTATTTTGCTTCTTTTACAAACTCCTCGATTAAAGTTTGCTTTGCATGGTATTGGGTCCGTTGTTGTTCATCAGCTTTATCAACGAATGGGGTATGGCCGAGATATGCTTGAAGACTTTTTTAAAAAGATGAAGATAGAGAAGCGCAGCGCTATTTTTATGCTTTATAGCGATATTCTTCCTGAATATTATCATCAGTTTGGGTTTAAGGAGCTCCCTTCTCATTTACAGCGTTATCCTCAATCCATTGCTATGGTAAATTGCAGCGAGTCACAATATGAATACTTAAGTAAGCAATCCATAGAAGACATACCGGCCTATTTTTAAAAGGTATGTCTTTTTTATAGTATTTATCGACACAATCGTTTACAATTTTATGTAAGCGTTTTCTTTATTTGGAGATGAATGATTTTATTTGTCCTCATAACTGTAGGCAAATCGTGCAGTCAATATAAATTTTATTACATAAAACCTTGCTATCATCTTACTAGTAACTCTTATTCATTTCCATACCATACCGATATGTACGTTTGCTGCTAAGTATAACCATATCAATATAAGGAGGAAGCAGGAAGATGAAACGATTATTTATAGCAGGGATGATTTTTATGCTTTTTTTATCTTTAGGTGCTGTATCTTCTTCAGCCGCAGGAAGTTTTACCTCTAAAACATATAACGGAAGAACATACAAACTGTACGTACCTAGCAGTTATCAGGGAGGTGCTGCCTTACCTCTAGTAGTTATGCTACATGGCTGTACTCAAGACCCTGATCAATTTGCAGCAGGAACACAAATGAATGCACTGGCAGAAACAGAGAAGTTCTTTGTCCTCTATCCAGAA
Organism: Priestia megaterium; assembly: GCF_009497655.1. Classification (NCBI taxonomy): domain Bacteria; kingdom Bacillati; phylum Bacillota; class Bacilli; order Caryophanales; family Bacillaceae; genus Priestia; species Priestia megaterium. The sequence continues at coordinate 449,823 of NZ_CP023317.1, forward strand.
CAGCCCTCTTCTGCTAATTCAAATAAGTGTTGGAACTGGTTTGATACTGCTCATCAATCAAGGGGAAGCGGTGAACCAGCGTTAATTGCTGGAATGGTCAATCAAATAAAAAGCAGTTATTCAATAGATGCCGACCAAGTCTTTGTTGGAGGGCTATCTGCTGGTGCAGCTATGAGTGTTATTATGGGAGCTACTTATCCAGACATATTTGCGGCTATCAGCGTTGGGGCGGGCTTAGAATATAAAGCAGCCACTAGTGTAACAGGTGCTTATACAGCAATGAGCAGTGGAGGTCCTAATCCTATCCAACAAGGAGATTTAGCCTATTCAGCCATGGGAGAGCATAAGCGAGTGGTTCCGGTTATTTTGTTTCATGGGACAGCTGACTACACTGTTGCCCCTATAAATGCGCATCAAATACTATCGCAATGGGCTCAAACAAATGATAGAGCGTCTGATGGACTGGATAATAACAATATTGATGATACGGCAGATCAAACTTTACCAGGTACAGTATCTGGTGGAAGAAGCTATACGCAATATATTTACAAAGATACAGCAGGAAAAACAGTAATGGAAAAGTACATGATAGAAGGAATGGGACATGCTTGGTCAGGGGGAAGTACATCCGGTTCTTATACAGATCCTAAAGGGCCAAATGCAACTAAATTAAGTTGGAACTTTTTTAAAAATCATCCGAAGAATGGTGACGCTTCTAATCCAGGAGATATATCCCCGCCGGTTACAGCTGCTTCACCAGCGGGAGGAACGTATGGAAGTTCTGTTTCTGTCACATTATCACCCAATGAACCTGCCACCACTTACTATACATTAGATGGAAGTACACCAACTGTTAATTCTCTAAAGTATTCTGAGCCTATTAGCATCAACTCTAGCAAAACAATAAAATTTTTTAGTGTAGACGCTGCGGGTAATCAAGAGGGAGTAAAGACGGAAGTTTATCAAATTTCTGGAACTTCAGAGAAATCCTCAGTATTTTCTTCGCTTGCTGCTGAAGATGGATTTATCGGAAATTTATCAGCTGACGGTATGAGTAGTTCTATTCATAAAATTGGGGATAAGGGAATGTACAATACCGACACATACCGAACCATTTTATCTTTTGATACAAGCTCTTTACCTGATGATGCAAGTATTACGGATGTATCTTTGAAAATTTATCGCAAATCTTCAACTGGTAATATTTCATCTTTGAAAGGCGATATTAAAAGCGGTGTATTTGGAACTAGCAGTGCTTTAGAACAAATAGATTACCAGGCCTCACCATCTATTTCAGCGGCCTTCCAAATGTCAGTGCCTTCACTCGATAATGGATATACAACTATTCAACTTCCTTCCTCACTTTTGGGATATATGAATAGGAACGGCAAAACTCAGTTTCGCTTGTCAAGCTCAGGTTCAGCGGACTTTTTAAGTGACGTAGTTGAAATTTATGGGGGCGACAATCCTGCATATGCTCCAACTTTAACTGTTTCATATAAGTAAAAAAACCTTCTAAAAGCAGTTAGCTTTTAGAAGGTTTTTTTTTGCTGATAAGTTACTTTTATCACCGAATACAACTCCAACTTTTTATAGAGTTTTCTTCAAATTTTGACATGATTTTGATGAAATTTAATCATTATTCAAAAATGAATTGTCAGAAATATTACAAGAAAATGTTTAAAATTAATTAAATCCGTAATAAAAGTAAAATATTCCTGTAATGGAAGTGAAATGAACAGGTGGTATCATTCAGTCATTGAGTAAATAAGGAGGTATTCGGAAAATGAAGAAATTTGTATTTACTCTAGGGACAACGGCAATTCTTTCAGCAGGATTTGTAGGTGCAGCATCTGCCTCTACAAGCGGAACGTATGAAGTACAAAAAGGTGACACTTTATGGAAAATCGCTCAAAATCATAATGTGAGCGTAGACGAGCTAAAAGATGCTAATAACTTAACATCAACACTAATTTATCCAAATCAGACACTAAACTTATCTAGCATAAAAGAAATCGTACATACTGTAAAACGTGGTGACACTTTGTGGTCAATCGGTCAACATTATGGCGTAACAGTAGAAGAAATTAAAGAATGGAACGGTTTAACATCAGACTTAGTTTTCCCTGGAGAACAATTTAAAATTAAAGCGGCACAAGCAGCTCAATCTCAAACAGCTAGTGCGCCAGTAGCAAAGGCAGCTCCACAAGTGCAGCAGTCTCAAACGGCACAAGCTCAGCAAGAACAAGCAGCCCAAGAGCAAGCACAAAAAGAACAAGAGCAAGCTCAAGTAGCAGCCCAAGAGCAAGCACAAAAAGAACAAGAGCAAGCTCAAGCAGCAGCCCAAGAGCAAGCACAAAAAGAACAAGAGCAAGCTCAAGTAGCAGCACAAGAACAAGCACAAAAAGAACAAGAGCAAGCTCAAGTAGCAGCACAAGAACAAGCACAAAAAGAACAAGAGCAAGCTCAAGCAGCAGCACAAGCACAGGCAGCCCAAGAGCAAGCGCAAAAAGAACAAGAGCAAGCTCAAGCAGCAGCACAAGCACAGGCAGCCCAAGAGCAAGCGCAAAAAGAACAAGAGCAAGCTCAAGCAGCAGCACAAGCACAGGCAGCCCAAGAGCAAGCGCAAAAAGAACAAGAGCAAGCTCAAGCAGCAGCACAAGCACAGGCAGCCCAAGAGCAGGCACAAAAAGAACAAGCAGCTCAACAGCAACAACAACAAGCTCAGCAACAACAGCAGTCTCAACAGCAAGCTAGCGGCAAGTCTATGACTGTTGAAGCAACAGCTTATACAGCTAACTGTGCTGGATGCAGTGGTACGACAGCTACTGGAGTAAATTTAAAATCAAATCCAAATCAACGAGTAATTGCGGTTGATCCTAGCGTTATTCCATTAGGTTCAAAAGTATACGTTGAAGGTTATGGTCAAGCTGTAGCGGCAGATACGGGTGGCGCAATTAAAGGAAATCGAATTGACGTATTCGTTTCTTCAGATAGTGCTGCACAAGACTGGGGCAGAAGATCAGTTAAAATTACAGTTATCGACTAATACTAGTCTTATAGAATAGAAGTAAGAAGAGATGTCTTTTAGAAGACATCTCTTTTTTTATGCTTAAAATAAACGTTTGAAAAAAATAGGTCGGGGCATACTGAAATTTATAGTAGGAATTAGTTTGTTATATTAGTAATTATTTCTTAATTTATATACAATGTTTGAGTGTCTTAAAAAGCTTAAATTATGTCAGGAGTATAGAAATATGAAATTTTATAAAAAAATAGCATTACTAATAGTGCTGGGTGTGATCGCAGGATTCTCGTATCTAGGCTATCAGGGATTATTTCGGCACGACGATCATTTGAACACGTCTGATCATAATCCTTTATCTTCTTCTAAACAGAAGCAAAATAGCATAGAAGTTGTTGGGAACCCCGAATCCATTGCCGTGCTAGTAAATAAGCAAAATCTTCTTCCTGATCACTATGAACCCGCTGACCTTGTATACCCAGACGTTCGGTTTATATTTAAAGAAAAAATTGAAAAGCGACAAATGCGTACAGAAGCAGCAAAAGCGTTAGAAAGAATGTTTTCAGCTGCTGAACGAGAAGGGATTTACCTAGCCGGTGTTTCCGCTTATCGTTCTCAAATTCGCCAGGAATCTCTTTATCAAGCGTACATAAAGCAAGATGGAGAAGCGGCAGCCAGTCATTATAGCGCCCATCCAGGCAGCAGTGAGCATCAGACTGGTTTAAGTATAGATGTATCAAGCAGCACAGGTAAGTGTGCGGCTCAAGATTGTTTTAAAGATACTCCTGAAGCCAAATGGATTGAAAGAAATTCATATAAATATGGATACATTGTTCGCTATCCAGAGGGAAAGCAGCAGATTACAGGTTATAAATATGAGCCGTGGCATATACGATTTGTCGGAAAAGAACTCGCCTCTAAAGTGTATAAAAAAGGAATTACGTTAGAAGAATATTATAATGACTACATGCAAGTTGATAATCCAGTTCAATAAAAAAGAAGAGTTATATAAACTCTTCTTTTTTTGTATTGCTGGAATATACCCTTACTTTAAAAGTTGGAACGAGGGAAAGATGTAGAGATGAACCACGGGATGCTATATCCTATGCCTTACTAGTAAAAGAGTTATCGCTTATAAATTATAATGAATTTTGTGATAAAGAATACTCATGTTCGTTTTCATTTCCCTTCACATATTCTACAAAAAAGGGAGGTGAAAGAAAATGAGTTTTTACGGAGGTTATGGATACGGAGCAGGTCACGGAAGTAGCTTTGCGTTAATCGTTGTGCTATTTATTTTACTAATCATCATCGGTGCTTCATGGGCAGGGCACTATTAATAAGGTGTCCATAAATAAACTCCCTTGAAATAATTCAAGGGAGTTATCTATTTTTATCTATAACTAGGTAACTGTAAGTACGAAGTGCTTACATATCCTTTAAAGCCGTTGTATTCTACAAAAGCCCAATCAAATGAAAGCTTGTTATCTTTTGAGTAGCCCCAAGCTAAGAAGCTGACGCTTTTTCCTCTAGGAACAGTTGTTACAACTTTGTTGCTTGTGCTAGGCCCTGTGCGTAAATTAAGGTTAGCAGCTGTATGAACAATAGTAGGGACTTTCATTAAATAGGAAGTACTGATATATCCGGTGCCGCCAATTATTTTAATGGCAGCCCAGTCTGCATTTACAAACTTGACTACTTCAATTTGATCTTTTTTTCTTAATGTATCAAGAATCTTTCCCTGAGTGCTAGGTTTTGAACGTATATTGAGTACGTTTGCTGTCACTTCATATACGCTGAACGGTGCGTTTATTTTTTCTGCTGCACTTGCTGTTTGCTCGTGAGTGAATGGCAGTGTTCCAGATAGAGATGAAAAAGTAAAGCCAGCTGCTAATGCAAAAACCGATATAGATTTTGTAATTGTCTTCATGCGAATATCCAACTCCTTAGTGAAATAGGTTATATCTTTTTCTATAACACTAAGAATAAAGAATACTTGTTTCTAAATTGTTACCAACATGCATCCTAGTTGTAAATTTACGAAAGGTCTGTAAAAAGGTTTATTTCACAGACCTTTTAATAGCGCTATTGTTACTCACCCTCGCGATCTTCCGTTGATTTATGAAAAGAAAAATATACAAAAATTGATAATACTGTCCCATAAATGCTCCACAAAGCTAAAGCAAAAATAAATTCTTTCTGCAGGCAATAAATAATGGTTAAAGCAACTAGTGCAATAAAACTTATTAAAATGGTCTTTTTCATAAGCACCCCGCCTATTTAGTTTAATTACTCTATACGCTTTTTGATCGTGCTTTACCCTATAATTATTCGGTCATTGCGCTAAAGATGAAAGGAAAAAGTTAAACAAAGCCGAACTTATAATAAAAAGAGAGATGCAGGAGGATACGTATGTTAAAACAACATGTACTAGAAGATATACAAAAGCTACAGTCTATTTGCCAACAAGAAGAAAAAATAGAGCTGAAGCTGAATTTTGACATGTTACGAAGTCGAAAACAAAATGAAGTTAACGATTTTTTTTATTATGAAAATAATCAGCTTGTTGGATTTATTGGTCTTTATGGGTTTGGGAATACAGTAGAAATATGCGGAATGGTCGATCCTAGCTATCGCCGAAAAAAGATTTTTTCAAAGCTGTTTTCTCAAGCTTTACATATGTGTAAGAAGCGTGAGTATACAGAGATTTTATTAAATGCTCCTGGCGATTCGATTTCAGGCAGGGGGTTCTTAAAGAAGATTCCATGTTCATTTACTTTTTCAGAATATCAAATGAAGTGGGTGAAAAAAGAATTAGAAGATGATAATCCCTTTGTTACACTTCGCTCTTCCCTATTAGATACCGATATGAAAATGGAAATGCAAGTTAATATGGAATGCTTTGGTATGTCTTTAACAGAAGCAGCTGCTTATTATGAGCAAATGAAAACGGAAGAACAGCAAAATCATTTTATCGTAGAGTACAATAGTCAGGCGGTTGGAAAGTTAAGGGTATCTTATGATAAAAGCGAAGCATGGATTTATGGATTTGGTATTTTACCTTCCTATCAAAAATTAGGAATAGGAAAGGCTGCTTTAAAACAAGTCGTTTTACAGCAGCATCAGCTAGGATATGATGTATTTCTTGAGGTTGAAGCAAAAAACAAACGCGCTTTGCAACTTTACGAAACATGCGGCTTCGATTCATATCACGTGCAGGATTATTACGTATACAGCTTGTAGATAAAAAACACGGAAATCTTAGATTTTCGTGTTTTTTATTTACATATTAGATGATATGTGATTTTTTGAGTAAATAATGAGAAAGTAGAGAAAAAGTGATATGCCCGTTGATAAAAACAGGGAAGGCCATACAAATAAGATTGGAGCACTGCAAGCAAGGATACACGTAAGAATACCTCCAATAAATGCTTTTCTAAATAATTGATAAGCCATATACCCCAGGCTAATACTGACAAATACATTGATGAGGCTAAGAAAAATAAACGAAAAAAACAAATTATCTCCCCCCTTGTTTTTAATACACAATAAAAAGAAATATTTCACATGTTTAGTGTAGCAAAAAAGAAAAAACAATAAAATTTGGATCCTAAAGATGAAAAAGGAAGCCATCTGTGTTATGTATAGTAAAGTGAATGAGAACGTTAAAAAAGGGAATGAGTTAATAAAGCGATATAATAGAAAGAAAGGAGTAAAAGGATGGAATTTGCCCATATCTTTACACTAAGTGTATCTGTTGTAACAGCTATTAATATTTTATTAGCCGGTATTCTTATTTTCATTGAACGAAGAGATATAGGATCTACATGGGCGTGGCTTCTTATTTTATTTTTTATACCAATTGTCGGTTTTATTGTATATCTATTCTTTGGAAGACAGCTAAAACAGAAAAACTTTTATAAATTGTCATCTGATGAGCGGGAATATTTAAGATCTTCAGTGGAAGAGCAATTAAAAGAGCTTAAAGCGACCCATGAATATCGAAATGATTTATTAATCCAACATAATAAACTGCTGTTCACTAATTTAAATTCTTCTAAGTCACTTGTGCGCATCGACAACGAAATTGATATCTTCAGTGACGGTAATCAAAAATTTGAGGCATTGTTTGAGGATATTCGAAATGCTAAAAAAGAAATTAATATTCAATATTATATTATTCAACGAGATAATCTTGGGAAAAAATTAAGAGATGAGCTAACAAAAAAAGCAAAAGAAGGCATAAAGGTTCGCGTTCTTTATGATGAAGTAGGATCTAGAAAAATGACGCCATCATTCTTTAAGGAGCTTATTTCATATGGCGGCGAAGCACAGGCATTTTTCCCTTCAATTCTTCGCTTAATTAATTTTCGGATTAACAATCGAAATCATCGAAAGCTTTGTATTATCGATGGTGAAGTAGCATACATAGGAGGATTTAACGTAGGAGATGAATATTTAGGGTTAGATCCAAAAATGGGTTATTGGAGAGACACTCATTTTCGCATTAAAGGAGAGTCAGTGAACGATATTCAAGGGCGATTCATTTTAGATTGGCATCAAGCAACAAAGCAGCCAATTGAACTGGAACAATTTTTGCATCGTACAGAAACTCATTCTGGAACAGTTCCTGTACAAATTGTAGCAAGCGGTCCCAATTCGACTACCCAGCACCTGAAAAACATGTATATCTCATTGATTATGTCGGCCAAAGAAAGTGTATACCTTCAAACGCCTTACTTTATTCCTGACGCAAGCTTTATGGATGCTTGTAAAATTGCTTTATTATCTGGAGTAGAGATTCATATTATGATTCCAAACAAACCTGATCATCCTTTTGTTTATTGGGCTACGTGGTCTCATGTAGGGGAACTGCTGGCATACGGTGCGAATATTTATCTCTATGAAAAAGGCTTTTTGCATGCTAAAACGATTGTAGTAGATAATGAAGTGTCTTCTGTAGGAACGACGAATATCGATCCGCGAAGTTTCAGCCTTAATTTTGAAGTGAATGCAGTTGTATATGACCAGCCTATTTCCAAAAAGTTGCAGAACCTGTTTCTTGAAGATGTGCAATGCAGTTCAAAATTAACGTTTGAACGATATAAAGAGCGCTCTCTTCTTATAAAATTTAAAGAAGCGGTATCTCGCTTACTGTCACCAATTTTATAATAAAAATCATTGATATCATGAAACAGACTTGAATTTTTAGATTCAGGTCTGTTGTTTTATTGGTTTCTCCTTGTAAGGAGAGCTAGAGATAAAGTTAAAAAGTTTTACCAAAAAATCCAAGGGTATTAATACTATAACAAGCTAAAAAATGATAATACCTAGGAGGAATAGAAAATGACAAAAAATGTAGTAGGTACGTATGATTCAGAAGAGGCCGTTATTACAGCGATTCGAAATTTAAAAACACAGGGATATCCGGACAGTGCACTTTCTGTTTTGACAAACAGTGGTCCTCATCATGAAAATACAGAAGTGATTGAGCGTTCTGCAGGAATCGATGTGCAAACAGTTGATACAGATCAACACTCAAAGCACCATCAATCCTTTATGGAGAAAATAAAAAATGCTTTTACTTCGTCTGAAGAAAAAATGGATCAAGATGTTAATCAAATCGAAAATCAATTAACCGAATATGGTGTACCTGCTGCGGAAGCTTCCTCGTATGTATCTGATCTTAAAAACGGAAAAGTTTTGCTGATGGTAGACGCAGTTGAGCATGATAAACACAATTCAGCTCTAGGACAAACCGTGACACCTGCTGAAAAATCAGCTGAACCAATGAATGAAAAAATGTTATACGGCAATCACGAAAATAAAATAAGGTAATGTTGAAGGAACTAAATAAGATAATAAAAGACTGCGTTCTTAAATAAAAGCTAGTTAACGAAAGGAAGGGGACCGATGAGAAATCTAGAAAAAACGGAATATGAACTTGACTATTTAAAACAGCAGCAAGAAGTTAATCAAGAGCTCATCAAAGTTTCACAGTCTCTTGTCGCTACGTTAAAACAGTATGAAGAAGAACCGACCAATACAGAAGTGTTAGCTGTAATCGCTGATTTAGAAGGTCAGCAAGAACAGCTCAAAGCAAAGACCGAAAAGATATCTGAAGAGCTTGCACATTTATAAAGTGAGATAAAAGAAGTTCCTATAAAAGGAACTTCTTTTTATGTTTTATTATACACAGTCTATTGTGAGAGAAAGACAATCTTATATAACCGGATGTGAACGTTATGGGGGTAGTGATTTTGTTTTAGATACATATAGATGAGAAGGAACGCGATAAGACATTATATAAAAATGGGAAAAAGGAAGAACGGTCATTCGCTCTTCCTCCAGCCGTATTGCTTATGATAGTGATTTAGAAACGTCCGCCGCCAAGTTGCTGTTCAGCCATTTGCACAAGGCGTTTTGTGATTTCTCCGCCTACTGAGCCGTTTGCGCGTGCAGTTGTGTCAGGACCAAGAGTTACGCCAAATTCGCTAGCGATCTCATACTTCATTTGATCGATTGCTTGTTGAGCACCGTGTACTGCTAATTCGTTGCTGCTCTTATTTCTGCTGTTTGCCATCATAATCAACTCCTTTTATAAGGTTAAGATTATGATTTGATTAATAGATAGTTTTTATACATAAAATAAAAAAATTTTTTCAAGGACTTATAGAATATGCTTATTGGAATATAGTTACAAAGTTTTCCACTAGGTAACGGAAAATAATTATGTGTAGAAAGAGAGAGAGGTTACGTAAAATAGAACACAAGTAAGTAAGCGATTACATGATGATCGAGATAGAAAGAGAATTTTAATATTCCTATTCTAATTTAAAAGGAGGAGTCCATCATGTATCAAACATTAAAAAAATATGTACTATTGGCTGTTACATGGAGTCTAGCAATTGGCATTGTACTCTCTTATGAGAAAGAAGCGCTTGCGAAGCAGGCGCACGAAAAAGCTACATCTTATCGTACAGTGACAGAGATATATGACTGGGGAGCGGTGATCACAAAAATTATTATTGACTTAGGTGAACCTGTTCCAACCAATTCACTTACAAAAGAAACGTTTAAGGTGCATGTGGCTCGAAGTGATAGTCGATTAAAACCGTCTTTATTGGAACAAGGAGATCGTACAATAAAAAAAGCCTATGTATCCGATAAAGATGGACAACCAGCCGTACATACTGGAAAATATGCAGTTTTAGAAATGGAAGTTGGACCAGCTGTTTCATTAGGAGCACCACTAAATTATGATGAATATGGTACAGGGTTAAATGCATGGATAGACAGTCAATATACCATTACCCAGCAAAAAGATATCGTAACAAAAAAAGGAAAGTTGTCAGGGCTTGTAGTGAAACAGTTTAAGGGAGAGAAAAGAGAGCTCGTAGATGATTTTACCATTCAAAAAGGTATATATCATAATATGGAATTGGCATACGCAAGTTACGCGCCGAAAAAAGATAAGAAAAAGAATCCGTTAATTATTTGGCTGCATGGAGGAGGAGAGGGAGGAACAGATGCAACAATTCCCTTATCTGCCAATAAAGCTGTTAGCTTTGTCACAAATGACACTCAGGCTTATTTTAAAGGCGCCTACGTTTTAGTACCTCAAGCGCCAACGAAATGGATGGATGGTTATACAGGTGAAGCGGATGGAACTTCGATTTATAAAGAATCACTGATGGCACTAATTCAAGAATATGTTGCTAAAAATCCTGATATTGATCCCAATAGAATCTATATCGGAGGAGCATCTAACGGCGGATATATGACTATGCTTATGATTCGTGATTATCCAAACTATTTTGCAGCAGCATTTCCAGTATGTGAAGGACTAAATGATAGATTAATTACGGATCAAGATCTTGAAAAGATGAAAGAAACGCCTATTTGGTTCGTAGCCGCTAAAAATGATACGGTTCTTCCACCAACGATTAACACTCTTCCAACTTATGAACGTTTGGTGAAAAGCCATGCAAATAATGCTTATTTATCACTATTTGAAGATGTGCATGACACCACGGGTTTATACAAAAATAATGATGGTTCGCCCTATCAGTATAACGGGCATTCATCTTGGATATATCTGTATAATAATGAACCCAACGCTAAAATAAATGGAGCTACAACAACCATAATGGAATGGATGAGCAAGCAATCGTTGAACAACAATTAATCATTTATAAAAAAGCTGTTTCAAGTAGAGCAGCTTTTTTATGTCTCTTTTAAAGCTAAAGCATATATCTAAAATAAACGATTGAATACTTTCGTGATAAAATAAGGAAAGAGATCACGAAGAAAGGAACAGTGAAAGTGAAACCAACCATTTACGATGTTGCGAAAAAAGCAGGGGTATCGATAGCCACTGTATCCAAAGTAATCAATCAGACAGGCCGTATTAGTGAAAAAACGATAAAAAAAGTAAATGAAGTAATGATGGAATTAGATTATCAGCCTAGCAGTGTTGCAGCTGCGTTAACTGGGAAAAAGACATACACAATTGGCGTGCTAGTTCCTGACATCTCTAATCCTTTTTTCGCAGAGGTAGCAAGAGCTTTTGAGAATAGTGCCAGAGCAGCGGGATACACGCTTTTTTTATGCAGTACGGATCATCAAACAGAACGTGAGCATGAATACATAGATCTTTTATTCAAAAAGCAAGTAGATGGAATTATTATCGCAACCGAACTAAATGATACGAAGCTCGTAAAGAAGATTGTGAAGCATGATGTACCACTTGTATTGTTTTCAGTTGATCATCCTTCTATCTCAACGCATGTAGTGACAATTGATAACGTTCGCGGAGGATATATCGCAGGTACGTATTTAATAGAAAAAGGTCATCAATCGGTAACGATTATCACTGAAAAAGATAGAAAAAGCAGTGAGGGGCGATTAGCAGGATTTAAACAAGCGCTCACAGAGGCAAATTTATCACTAGAAAATCAGTCCATTATCAGCTGTTATTCAACAGTAGAAGATAGCAGAAGAGCAAGTAAACAGCTGCTTTCTTTGCCTAATAGGCCGACAGCAGTCTTTGCATGTACGGACTTAATTGGAATATCCCTCATAAATGAGGCAAGAAAGCAGGGGCTTTCAATTCCAGGAGATCTGTCGGTAATTGGATTTGATAATACAATTTATGCCGATATTGCTGAGCCTGGTTTGACAACGATTGAACAACCTATTTCGCAGATGGCAACTAGTACGTTCGAACAGCTGTTAAAGTCTATGAAAAAAGAAGAGCATGCAAAGCAGCGAATAACAATTATTCCAGAACTAGTAGAACGTGCGTCGGTAAAAAAGCTATAAAACAGAGAAAAGAAAAAGCTGCATGTGCCCAGGCACATGCAGCTTTTTTACTTAATAATATTTATAGAGAGACCGGATTTTTGACTTCGTTTATTGTTTCGCCTTTGACTGTTGTTTCTGTTGGAATTGTAAGGAAACCCGTTAAAAAAGCTCCAAAGAAATATAGGCAAGCAAAGATCCAGATTACGCCGCCCGTGCCTAAAAGACCTATGAAAATAGTTACAATTAAAGGGCCTACAAAAGCAGAAAGTCCAGATCCTAAATTCAATACGGACATCGCAGCTCCTTTATTCTCCGGAGCTAAGGAAGGCACTAACGCTGTAAGAGGGACATATCCTGCTAGTGTTGCACCGTAACAGCATGCGACAATCATCATTACCCAATAATTATGTCCTACGAATTGAGGTACATAGTAAAGAGCGAGTGTTACAATTCCGCATCCTACTCCACCAAACCATTTGATTGTATTTACCCAGCCAAATTTATCTCCAACAATACCAAAAATAATATTAAAAGCCATATTCACAAAAAACAGAGTGCCCCAGATTTGAAGCCATTCGCTCATTGTGAAATCGTGTTTCATCATATAGGTTGGCAAGAAGACAACAAATCCAAATTGAGCAGCGGAGTTAATAATCTTTACAACTCCACCGATTCCTACTTTAGGGTTCTCAAATGCAATTGTAATCCCTTTCATTAATTCTTTTGTTTTGTTATCGCTTACTTTTTGAACGGTAAATCTGTCTTTATTCATGATAATTGAAAAGATTCCGCCGATCAAAACAAAAAGTAAACCACTCCACAAGGTAGCAATTTCGCCGATTTTAGGAACCATGTAACTGGAATAAAAAGCTCCGATTACGCTTAAACCAAGCTGGAAGACAAACCAAAACCAGCCTACTGCTTTTGAAAGCATTTCCTGGGGCGTGCGGTAAGACACCCAGACCAAGAATGAGTAAGCAAATAAAGGGTAGCCAAATCCTCTAAGAGCATAACAAATTAATATAATTGTGTAATTCATAATATGAAGTCCTATACCTATAAATCCAATTGAACCAATAATAAAGGATATCAAGCCGAATGCCATTGCTTTTCTAGGACCCCACAGCTGAACCAGTACGCCGGAGAACCAGGAAGAAATAGAGACCGTAATACCGTAAACGGTAAAAAGTAAAGCAGCATGTTCAATGGTTAAACCTCTTTCTACAAGATAAGGAGATAACCATCCTTGTTCTAAGCCATCGCCAATCATAAAAACAATAATACCTATGTATCCCCACGTTAAATGAGAAGGGATCCCAATCCTGTCAAGAGCTGTTTTTCTGGAAATAAATTCATTCATTTTTCCACACCACCAGATCGATTATTTTGTTGAAAACATCAAACTAATTTGGTTAAGCGCTTAATCTATTTGATAAAAAGTATACGCTTACATTTTTTAAACGTCAATTAAAATTTTAAATATATCTAATTTTCAATTAAATGATTTCGACAGTGGAAATAATAGTAGATAAGATTATAATAACTTGCCCTTATTATAAGAATACTTAAATATAGAGAATTCCCTTAATTTTAAGCATAAATAGATAAAAATAAGGTTTTTCATACTGTACAATCAGATGAATAAAAAACAAATATTCTAAATAATCTATAAAAAACGTTGCATTTCAAAAAACAGTATGTATAATTGGAAATAGGAAAGCGCTTAACCTAAAAATAGGTTTGAGCGAATGTTTTCTTAACTTTTAATTAAAGGGGAAAATAAGATGGGGATTCTTACAATTGGAATAATTGGTGCTGGACGAATAGGTAAATTACATGTTGATAATTTAAAATTAATGCCGCAAATAAAAATTAAAGCGGTTTCAGACGTAGTGGTAGATCATTTGCACGAGTGGGCTGCAAGTAAAGGAATTTCAACGTTAACAACAAATTATCAAGATTTATTAGCAGATTCAGAAATTGATGCCGTTTTCATTTGTTCGCCAACGAATACGCACGCATCGATTATTGAAGAAGCTGCTCGAGCGAAAAAGCATATTTTCTGTGAAAAGCCCGTTAGTTTTTCAGTAGAAGAAACAATCCAAGCGTTAGAAGTAGTAAAAGAACACGGCGTACAGCTTCAAGTTGGCTTTAACCGACGATTTGATCCCAACTTTAAAAAAGTGCATGATCTTGTACAGCAAGGAGAAGTAGGACAGCCGCACATTTTAAAAATCACCTCCAGAGATCCTCAGCCTCCGAGTCCAGAATACGTCCGCGCTTCAGGAGGATTGTTCATGGATATGATGATTCATGATTTTGATATGGCTCGTTATGTAATGGACAGTGAAGTAATTGAAGTATCGGCTTACGGGACGACGCTCATCGATCCTGCTATTGAAGAAGCAGGGGATATAGATACGGCAATTGTGTCATTAAAATTTGCAAACGGAGCTTTAGGCGTGATTGATAACAGTCGTCAAGCTGTCTACGGTTACGACCAGCGCCTTGAAGTTTTTGGTGAAAAAGGTTCCGCTACTGCTGATAATTGCCGTCCAACTACAGTAGAAATATCAACAGGCGAAAGTGTAGTGAAAGAGAAGCCGCTATATTTCTTCCTTGAACGCTATACACAAGCATATATAGATGAAGTAACACAGTTTGCAAGAGCAATTATGGAAAATCAAAGCGTAATTTGTACAGGTAACGATGGATTACAGGCAGAACGAATTGCTAAAGCAGCAAAAAAATCTTTACTATCAGGGCAGCCAGTGAAGATTGAACATAAAAAATACGCAGTGAATTAATGATAGAAATGTGGGCTGAAAGAGAATATCTTGCTCTTTTCGCCTTTTTAGGAAAGCGCTTAACTAAGGAGGAGTAAAGATGAATCCGCTTGTTTTTAAAGAAAATCGTGAGTTAGATTTTATCGCTATCGGTCGCTTATGTATTGATTTAAATGCAAATGAAACACAGCGTCCAATGGAAGAGACTAAAACATTCACTAAATATGTAGGAGGCTCTCCAGCTAATATTGCGATTGGAGCAGCAAGGCTAGGCTTAAAAACCGGTTTTATCGGAAAAGTATCAGATGATCAAATGGGCCGCTTCATTACTGGGTATCTTCAAAAAAATAAGATTAATACAGATAGTATTGCTGTCGATAAAACAGGGGCTGTAACGGGGCTTGCTTTTACGGAAATCAAGAGCCCTACAGATTGCAGCATCTTAATGTATCGAGATAACGTAGCGGATTTAAAACTAGATCCTACAGAAGTATCAGAAGAATATATTAAGAAGTCAAAGGCTCTTTTAATATCTGGAACTGCTCTTGCACAAAGTCCTTCTCGTGAAGCTGTATTTCTAGCATTAGAATACGCACGCAAGCATGAAGTTGTAGTGTTTTTTGATATTGACTATCGTCCATATACATGGGAATCGGAAGCTGAAACGGCAGTCTATTTTAATTTAGCTGCTGAAAAATCAGATGTGATTATTGGTACGCGAGAAGAGTTTGACATGATGGAAAAACTTTTAAATTATAAAGAATCTAATGATCAAGTAACAGCAGAGCGCTGGTTTTCTCACCATGCTCAAATCGTCGTGATTAAGCATGGTGGAGAAGGATCTATTGCCTATACAAGAGATGGTAAGTCTCACCGTGGAGGAATATTTAAAACAAAAGTTCTGAAAACGTTTGGTGCTGGTGATTCCTATGCTTCAGCCTTTATTTATGGATTGATGCAAGGACTGGAAATTCCACAGGCAATGCGATTGGGGGGGGCCTCCGCTTCGATTGTCATTTCAAGACACAGCTGTTCAGATGCTATGCCGACAAGCGTTGAGCTCTTCAACTTTATGGAGACAGCAACTGAAGTTTTGCAGGAAGCCTAATAAACAAAGGGAAAATCTTGAGAGATTAAAGGAATAGAAGCTTATTAAAATGAGATAAAGGGAGAGATATTCTATGACGCAAACAGCAGTAAAAACAGTAAAAAACTATATTGGTGGACAATGGATTGAATCAGCTGCATCAAAAACGGAACCTGTGTATAACCCAGCAACAGGTGAATTAATCGCACAGGTACCTCTTTCTACAAAAGAAGACGTAGATCAAGCGGTGCAAGCAGCAAATGAAGCGTTCAAAGGGTGGGCAAAAACAGCTGTGCCTAAACGTGCACGAATTTTATTCAAGTATCAGCAGCTATTAGTAGATAACTGGGATGAATTAGCAAAGTTAGTGACAGTTGAAAACGGAAAAAGCTTTAACGAAGCGCGAGGTGAAGTGCAGCGTGGAATTGAATGCGTAGAATTCGCGGCAGGAGCTCCTACGTTAATGATGGGGAAACAGCTTCCTGATATTGCAACAGATATTGAGTCTGGCATGTACCGCTATCCAATTGGCGTCATTGGAGGAATTACACCGTTCAATTTTCCAATGATGGTTCCTTGCTGGATGTTCCCGCTTGCGATCGCTTGCGGCAATACATTTGTGTTAAAGCCTTCTGAGCGTACGCCGCTGTTAGCTGCAAGATTAGCTGAGCTGTTTGAAGAAGCTGGTTTGCCAAAAGGTGTATTAAATATTGTAAACGGCGCGCATGATGTGGTAAACGGTCTTCTTGAACATAAATTAGTGAAAGCTATTTCGTTTGTAGGTTCCCAGCCTGTAGCTGAGTACGTGTACAAAAAAGGTACGGAAAACTTAAAGCGTGTTCAAGCTTTAGCCGGTGCTAAAAACCATTCAATTGTATTAAATGATGCAGATTTGAACGTAGCAACAAAACAAATTATCGGAGCCGCTTTTGGTTCAGCAGGTGAACGCTGTATGGCAGCATCTGTTGTTACTGTACAAGAAGAAATTGCGGATCAGCTAATTGAAAGATTAGTAGAGGAAGCAAATGATATTGTAATTGGGGACGGCTTAGAAGAAAACGTCTTCTTAGGACCAGTCATTCGTGAAAATCATAAAGAGCGTACGCTCAGCTATATTGAATCAGGCGTGCAAGAAGGAGCGGAGCTTATTCGTGACGGTCGCACAGATGCAGCAGTAAATGGCAAGGGCTACTTTGTCGGACCAACGATTTTTGATCATGTTACGCAAGAAATGAAAATTTGGCAAGATGAAATTTTTGCACCTGTGCTGTCTATTGTACGTGTGAAAACATTAGAAGAAGCTATTGAAGTAGCTAATAACTCTCGATTTGCAAACGGTGCTTGTATTTATACAGATAGCGGCGCAAGCGTACGTGAGTTCCGTGAAAATATTGAATCTGGTATGTTAGGAGTAAATGTAGGGGTACCGGCACCTATGGCATTCTTCCCATTCTCTGGCTGGAAAGATTCTTTTTACGGTGATCTTCATGCAAATGGTACGGACGGCGTGGAGTTTTATACAAGAAAGAAAATGGTAACAACGCGCTGGTAAGTGATTCATTAAAAATCGCATTCCATTTTAAAAGGAGGTATCAGGAATTAAAGATATTCCTTATGCTTCCTTTTTTAAAATCGCAATCTAGTATTAGAAGGGAGAAAGAAGCATGGAAACAGTTAGAATGACGACGGCACAAGCATTAGTGAAGTTTTTAAATCAGCAGTATGTTGAATTTGATGGAAAGCAGCATCAGTTTATTAAAGGGATTTTTACAATTTTCGGGCACGGAAATGTAGTAGGTCTTGGGCAAGCTTTGGAAGAAGACCCAGGAAATCTAGATGTATATCAAGGACGTAATGAACAAGGAATGGCCAATGCAGCGATGGCTTTTGCAAAACAAAAACATCGAAAGCAGATTATGGCTTGCACATCTTCAGTAGGACCAGGTTCGGCAAATATGGTTACAACGGCAGCAACAGCTTCAGCTAATAACATTCCAGTTTTGTTGCTTCCCGGCGATGTATTTGCAACTAGACAGCCTGATCCTGTTTTGCAGCAAATTGAACAGTCATATGATTTATCTATTTCTACAAACGATGCTTTCCGTCCAGTGAGTAAGTACTGGGATCGCGTAAGCCGCCCTGAACAATTGATGACAGCTATGATTAATGCGATACGTGTGTTAACGAATCCTGCAGATACGGGAGCTGTAACTATTTGTTTGCCTCAAGATGTGCAGGGAGAAGCATGGGACTTTCCAGCTTATTTCTTCCAAAAGCGCGTTCACCGCATTGAGCGTCGCCTTCCGACTAGGGACAGTCTAGCAGATGCAATTCAAGCAATAAAAACAAAGAAAAAGCCAATCATCATTTGCGGAGGAGGCGTTCGGTATTCAGAAGCTGCAAAAGAGTTAAAACAATTTGCTAGTGAGTTCCATATTCCATTTGGAGAAACTCAAGCTGGGAAAAGTGCCGTTGAAAGCGACTATCGCTATAATCTTGGCGGAATAGGTGTAACAGGAAACTCAGCTGCTAATACAATCGCTAAAGATGCGGATTTAGTAATTGGAGTAGGCACTCGATTTACTGATTTTACAACAGCATCTAAACAGCTTTTTCAACATCCCGACGTGCAATTTCTTACTATTAACACGTCTGAATTTCATGCAAATAAACTGGATGCCGTGAAGCTTGTAGCTGATGCAAAAGAAGGGTTGTTTGCTCTTAGGAAAGAGCTCATGTCAATTGGCTATCAGTCTGGTTACACGACAGAAATTGCAAGTGCAAAAGACGCATGGGAAGCAGAATTAGAGCGTCTACATAGCATACGTTTTACAGGGGCAGATTTTATTCCAGAAATAAAAGGTCATTTAGATGAAAGCTTAGCTGAATATGCAGAATCACTTGGTACTCAATTAACGCAAACAGAAGTAATTGGAGAGGTGAATAAGCTCCTTGATGACAACTCCGTCATTGTTGGTGCAGCTGGAAGTCTTCCAGGTGACTTACAGAGAATGTGGAAGTCTAATAAACCCAATACCTATCATATGGAATATGGATATTCATGTATGGGATATGAAGTATCAGGTGCACTTGGAGTTAAGCTGGCTGAACCAGCTAAAGAAGTGTATGCGATGGTTGGAGATGGAAGCTATCAAATGCTGCATTCAGAGCTCATTACAAGCCTTCAAGAAAGAAAAAAGATAAATATTTTACTGTTTGATAACTCAGGATTTGGATGTATTAATAATCTTCAAATGTCAAATGGAATGGGGAGTTTTGGAACAGAGTTTCGCTATCGCAACGATGAAACAGGAAAATTAAACGGAAACGTGATGAAAATTGATTTTGCAGCCAGCGCCGCAGGCTACGGTGTAAAAACATATCGTGTAAGCTCTCTTGAAGAACTAAAAACGGCAATGGAAGATTCACAAAAACAAGAGACTTCTACATTAATTGATATTAAAGTGCTACCCAAAACTATGACAAACGGTTATGAATCGTGGTGGCATGTAGGAGTAGCAGAGGTATCTGAAAATCACCATGTACAAGAAGCCTATAAGGATAAAGTGAAAAATCTTGAAATGGCCAGAGGTTATTAACAAGCAAGAGAAATGGCCGATGTTGAGGGGAAACATTCGGTGAATATAATAGCGTTTTCAATTTGATATAGGGGAGAGGAAGACATGTTCAAGGAAAACACGGTCAAACTGGGGATTGCTCCAATCGCTTGGACAAATGATGACATGCCTGAACTAGGAGCTGAAAATACATTTGAACAGTGTATCAGTGAGATGGCTTTAACCGGTTTTAAAGGAAGTGAGGTAGGAAACAAATATCCGCGAAATGTTTCGATCTTAAGGAAGGCATTATCACTTCGGAATTTAGAAATTGCAAGCGCATGGTTTAGTACATTTTTAACGACAAAGCCGCTGGAAGAAACGGTGACGCCATTTATTGAACATCGCGATTTTTTATACGAAATGGGAGCAAAAGTAATTGTTGTATCTGAACAAGGACACAGCATTCAAGGGATGATGGATGTACCTTTATTCAAAGACAAGCCCGTGTTCACGCCAACAGAGTGGAGCAGCCTTATAGAAGGCCTGCACTATCTTGGGAAACTAGCAAGAGAGAAAGATATGCATATTGTCTATCATCATCACATGGGAACAGGCGTCCAAACAACAGAAGAAATTGAGCAGCTAATGGAGCTTACCAATCCAGAGCTTGTTTCGCTCCTATTTGATACCGGTCATCTTGTTTTTTCAGGCGAAGAACCTCTTTATATCTTAAAAAAATATCTTCATCGTATTAAACATGTTCATTTAAAAGATATTCGCCAAGAAGTAGTTGATCGAGTCAAACAACAAGACCTGAGCTTCTTGCAAGCGGTAAAAGAAGGAGCCTTTACTGTTCCAGGCGACGGAGTTATTGAATTTGATGAAGTATTTACTACGCTTGCCGCTTCTGATTATAACGGCTGGTTTGTCGTAGAAGCAGAACAGGATCCAGCGCTTGCTAATCCTTTTGAATATGCGTTAAAAGCAAGAAACTTTATTAAAGAAAAAAGCGGTCTTTAATTTCTATTGTAAAAGGTTTTACGCCTTTTATATGTTTATGAAAGGAAAGGAGGAGATGAAATGAAGCCAACCATCTATAGTGTGGCTGAAGAAGCAGGTGTATCAATTTCCACCGTATCAAAAGTTATCAATCAAACCGGTCACATTAGTGAAAGAACAAGACAAAAAGTAATTGAGGTTATGGGGCAGTTGAATTACCATCCAAGCGTCGTAGCATCTGCTTTAACAGGAAAGCCTACTAAAACGATTGGGCTTCTCGTACCCGACATCTCCAACCCTTTTTTTGCCGATTTGGCAAGAAGCATAGAAGACCGAAGTCATGAGCGAGGTTTCCATGTTGTAATGTGTAATACCGATAACGATGCGGAAAAAGAGAAAAAATATCTATCGCTGTTAATTCGTCAGAGAATCGACGGTTTAATTGTAGCATCTGCTTTTCGCAATGCTAATCTTTTAAAAAATATGCTGAAGCAAGATATACCCATTAGCGTTATTGCTTCAGAAATCCCTCACATATCTGTTAATACAGTGACAGTGGATGACTATAAGGGAAGCTATTTGGCGACTGATTATTTGCTATCTTTGCATCATAAAAAAATTGCGATTATTACAGAAAATGCAAAAAGTAATCACGCCCGTTTAGATGCTTTTCGAGATGCCATGCAAGAAAATGGAATCACTGTGTTACCTCAGCACGTTATTACGACCGAAGCAAGTATTCAAAAAGGATATGAAAGTGCTAAGCAAATTTTTTTAATGAAGGAGAAAGTGACGGCTATTTTTGCTTGTAACGATTTACTGGCTATTGGCGTCATACAAGCGGCAAAAGAATTCAACATTGATGTGCCGAATGACTTATCAGTGATTGGCTTTGATAATACCGTCCTTTCTACTACCATCACGCCCATGTTGACGACGGTAGCACAACCGACAAAAGAAATGGCTGTAAACGTAGTGGATTTGCTGGTTAGAGAAATGGAATACTCAACGATGCATAAAGAACATTTACTTCTTGAGCCGAAATTGATTGTCCGGAAATCGACGGCTCCGTTACGAAGAAACGCCACAGCATCTGCAAATAATTGAATACAATCAAGAGTATTGCTGTTAATAAAAACTCTTCACAGTCACATATTCAAAAGAATGTATAAAGTCTATGAAGAAAAAATGAGTGATTAGTAAATTCTGATTGTGCTACTACATAAAGGAGGAAGTTAAACATGCTAGGTAAATTAGGTGAATTAAATAAAGGATACAACGTACTTACAGAAATGGCCGGTCAGCACAAAGATATGCTGATGGATATTGGGATTTATAATATGTCTCAAGGAAAAGAGGAAACTTTACTAGACAGCAGCAATGAAACGGCTATTCTTTTACTAGAAGGAAAGGTAAAGCTAGAGTGGGAAGGACATTCGAGAGAAATTCAGCGTGAGTCTCTTTTTGAAGAAGAGCCTTGGTGTTTGCACGTTTCGAAAAATGTGGAGGTTAAAATTACCGCGCTTGCCAATAGTGAAGTACTAGTTCAAAAAACGGATAATGAAAAAGAATTTTCATCAAAATTATATACGCCTGAAGACTGTCAAAATACAGTAGCTGGTGAAGGAGTATGGGAAGGTACCGCTCAGCGTGTCATTCGGACAATCTTTGATTATAATAACGCTCCTTATTCTAACCTTGTTATTGGAGAAGTTATTTCTTATCCAGGAAGATGGTCGAGCTATCCGCCTCATCATCATGACCAGCCTGAAGTATATTACTATCGTTTTGACAAGCCGCAAGGATTTGGCTGTGCAATGGTTGGAGAAGATGCATACCGTGTAGTTGATAATAGTTTTATTACAATTCCAGGTGAATTAGATCATCCTCAAGCAACGGCTCCCGGCTATGCGATGTACTTCTGCTGGATGATTCGCCATCTTGACAATAATCCATGGACAGACCGTATTATGGAAGAAGAGCATAAGTGGTTATTAGAGCCGGATGCAAAAATTTGGCCTGAAAAATAAATAAAACTCTTTATACGAAATGGGTTTCAAATGTTGAAAAGCCTCGAATAAAAAAATAATTATGCGTAAAATAATAGTTTATTTTTGTAAAATATGTTTTTATATGTTAAAGTATAGCTTGTATTAATATTCAGGCGATGATATCGCTCTTTTTGGCAGATTCCTTTTTTAGGAGTCTCTTTTTTTTCTAAACAGAAGCAAGAGATCGTATGTCAATCAAAAAAAAGGAGATAAGCGTAGCCGCTTATCTCCTTTTCTTTTTAGCATTATCTAACGCTAAGTTCTTTTTCACTACTTTTTCTAAAGCAACTTCCACGTGAACATTTTTTTCATCGATGTCATTCACAAGCACGACGGTTCCTTTTCGTCCCTTAATATTTAAATCATCACCCGTAGAAGGAATGTTTTCCCTCAGCTGGCTTAATAGAAGCTTTCTGTTTTCAAAAAAGTGGACAGCCACCATTTTATCTCACCTAATTTCATATGATATGTGTGATACAAAGATGTGTATATGAAATCCTTCCTATACGTTATGTCGTCAGGGGTGGTTTTAGAACACGTTGAATAGACAATTGTTGCATCGATATATGAAATAAATAGGGTGGCATAGTTATAAATCTTCTATTCTTGGACATACTTATACTACTAATCTAAAAAGGGATGTGGATGAAAATGAAGGTGGCTATCGGATTAAGTGTATTTACGGTCGTTACAGGAGCAATTGCGTTAGGGTCAGTTTACTTTTTAGCAGGGATCTTTTCGTTTTTCTTAACGGTTTTTTCATAAAAAAATCCACCAAGAGGTGGATTTTTTTATTTAGCAGCGGCTTTTGTTTCATGAGGCGAATTGCCGATAAATCCAAATTTTCCGCCGACAACTTCTTTTACTTCGTGGATGACAATAAAAGAATTCGGGTCAATTTGCTGGATTTTCTTTTTAATTTTTAATAACTCGTTCTTTTTAATAACAACGTAGATAATGCGTTTATCTTTGTTGGCATAGTAGCCATATCCATAAAAAATGGTAGCTGCATTTCCAAATTCACTGGTGATAACTTGCGCAATGTCTTTGTACTGATCAGACATAATCGTCATTGCTTTTTTGTTGTGGAAACCTTCGATAACAACATCGACGATTTTAGCACAAAGATAGACGAATATAAAAGTATAGAGGGTATTGTTGACGCCAATAGCAAAAACCGATGCTAAAATAATGACGCTGTCCATGTAGAACATGCTTTTCGAGATATTGTAGCCTTTTGTGTAGTTTAATAAATAAGCTAAAAGAGTTGTGCCGCCGGTAGATCCATCCGCGATAAAAATGAGTGCCAGTCCTGTTCCCATTAGTAAAGCCCCGAATACAATTCCTAAAATCATGTCGTGAACGTGAAAAGGAATATAGCTGACCAGACCTAAGAAAACGGACGTCATGACAGCTCCTAGAATCGTATAGAGAATGGTTTTTTTAGTTAGAAATTTATAAGCTAAGGCAATGAATACAAGGTTCACAAGAAATGTGCTGATACTTGTAGGGATATGAAATAAATAATATAAAACAAGAGCAATACCAACCGTACTTCCGTCACCTAATTTATTTGGAATGACGAAAAAGTCAATGGATGCAGCAACTAAAAGCGCTCCGGCAATAATTAAAATGATGTCTTTATAGATTGTTTTCAATATGCAAACCTCCCTGATCATTAGGATATTTTCACGTGGAATCTTGTTTTTAGTAGTGTTTCACAAATGATAAAATAAAAAACGTCTTAGAAATTGTCTAGTTATAAAACTGATCAACTTCTAAGACGAAGAATTACGATACGTGTATAATGTCTTGAGTCTGCTTTTCTATGCTTCGATGTCACCGATTATATAAACCTCTGACCGCTATGTCAACGCTATGAGAGATGTTCAACTTTTCAAAAAATAGAAGGCGGTTTCCTACATAAAAAAAGAATCCTTTGCGACGGCGCAAAGGATTTTCAAATTTATTGGAATAGGGGGAATACGTTATTAGGATTACCATTTTCATAAATTAATATACCTTTATTTTTTAAAAAAATTTATTTGTTAATGACGATTGAAAGTTTGTAATTCACATGCTGATTTAGCTCTGTCAAAAAATCATTTAATTCTTCATTCGAATGAAATTTACATTCTAGTAAGTAACAGCCATCGCCGCTGATTTTAAAGTTGTTGATGACGTACTTCTTCTGACTTTCTACAAATGTAAGGTAGGGGTGGTGATGAATGCTCTGCGTATAGATATTTAAAAATGCATGGACGGTGTAGCCAAGTTTTCGTTCATCAATGTTAATTGTATAGCCTTTGATAATGCCTTCATCTTCTAACTTTAATACTCTAGCAGAAGCGGCTTGTCCGGTTAAATGCACTTTTTCTCCTAATTCTTTCATCTTCATACGTCCATTTTTTGATAGCTCTTCTAGTATGCGCTTATCTGTATTATCTAACATCGCTACAAATCCTTTCGTATTTCAAATCAAAAGGGTTAACTACTTTATGTCACCTATGTATACGGATACGTCTTCTATTTTATACTAAAGAAAAGTAAGAAAAAAGAGCAGTCAATATGGAAGACATGAAAGCAGCAGTAGTTTGCAAACAGCTAGATTGACGAAAGCTTAAGCTTGCTGTATGATTCTTTGAGTGTTTACGTGGTTCGTAACCATCCCACGTTAAAAAACTAAGGAGAGAATAGTAAGATGAATATAAGAACACTTTGCGTCAACGGTCTTTTAGCAGCTATGTATATTGCTGTTAGCATGTTAATTCAGCCGTTTGGCTTCACCAATATCCAATTTCGTATATCAGAAATGTTCAATCATTTGATTGTATTTAATAAAAAGTACGTGTACGGCATTGTACTAGGGGTATTTCTGACGAATTTGTTTTTTTCACCAATGGTCGCTTATGATCTGGTGTTTGGGGTAGGACAATCTGTACTATCATTACTCATTACCATTTTTTCTATGCGCTACATTAAAAATATGTGGGCTCGTATGCTTATTAATACACTTGTGTTTACGTTTACGATGTTTATTATTGCGTTTGAACTGCACCTAGCATTTGATTTACCATTTTTCTTTACATGGTTAACAACAGCTGTTGGTGAGTTTGTGGTTATGCTTGTTGGAGCACCAATTATGGCGGCCATTAATAAACGTGTACAATTTAATAAGCTAGTTGGATAAAAAGATGCGGCTGTGATAAATCTCACAGCCGCATCTTTTTTTCTTTGTTATTCTATAAGTGTAGTGATAAACCCCTTATTATTGAAGAGCTTTTCACGCATGGACAAATTACCCATATCTAGCATGTGAAAAGAGCAGGTCGCTATTGCGTTCTGCTCTTTTTGCGTAACGCAATAGCGAGTATTCAATTAGATTATTTTGAAAGAAGACGTGACAAATCTCACAGCGCGTTCTTTTTTCTTTTGTTACGATATACATATAGTTGGCAAACTCCTTATCGAAAAGTTTTTCGCACAACAACACATTACCTATGCGTAGCAATTAAAAAAGCAGACCGACAAGGTTTGCTTTTTTAATTGTGTATTTTTACCATTAAATAACTTTTTTGAGTTATAATTGTAAAATAATCTTTGTTACGAGAGAGGGGATTATTTTTTGAATAGAAAGTTAGGAATTCTTGTTTTATTAGTGTTAGCTATCTTATTTGCCGGGTGTTCAAAAGAAGAAGACAACGTTCCTTTAAGAGAACTAGAAAAAATCCATATTAACGTCATCAAAGAACAAAAGATGAAGCAAGGGATTTCGTATGAATTGGAATTCGTAAACAAGAGCGATTTGACCATCAAACAAAACGACGTATTTTTATCGTATCCACTAAAAATAAAAAACGGTTATTCTGAAAATAAATTTAAGGTGTTAGCAGAAGGCAATAAGTTAAATATTAAGCCAAAACAAAAGGTAAAGTTGACTGCATTTCTTCCTTATAAAGGAATTAATAAAGAAGCGTTAGCTATTGATGAGCCTGACGTAAAGTGCATAGGATATTGGAATAAGATCGATGACTACCATCAATTTTCTTTTGGAGGATCTTTGAAGCGAGAATAATACATGGATTTGTTAAATGATGGAACTTATGAAGCGTGAAATCGTATATAAATCAAGGGAGAGATTTTATTGAAGAGATATGGACTATTTATCATTAGTTTCATCGTTTTCTTGGGTAGCTTTCAACTGCTATCAGGAATGATTCTTACGCTCTTATATGTTCCAGAAAGTTCGACTATGTGGAGCTCAATCGAAGGATTATCAAGTAAAGTAACGTTTGGCAGTTATTCTGGTAGCTTTGCTTTTATGATTCCCGCTGTAGCAGCTACAGCCGCTTTTTTTATCTCTAAAAAATGGGTTAGGAAAAGTGTATAAGAAACTAATAGCGGTGGTGAATAAACAGTGAATGTAGACACGGATAGATTAGTTAGCTTCTTTATTTTATGGGGAACACCCGCTGCTTTTAGTATAATAGAGTACTTTAAACTGAGTAAGACTGAAAAACAAGAAGCTATACGAGACTTAACATCATTAAAATCGATTATAACAACAGGCTTTATATTGATTGGGGGAGTGATGGCGAGTTTAGGTAGAGTATTATCGCTGCTGCCTCTGCACATTATAGGTACTTTTATTTTAGTCATTGGTGGTATCGCGGGCGCTATTGAAGCATGGAAAACAGAAAAAAAGAGAGGTATTATTATTCTTGCTTTCATAGTATCTATGATTGCTTTTACATTTGTAATATAAATTCGGCATGTAACAAGAGCTGCTCATGACTTGAGCAGCTCTCGTTAGTTTCTTATTTATTGCGTCTCCAGCTGCTGGTCTTTTTTCTTTAACGTAAGAGTGAGCAGGAACGAAACGATAGCGAAAGCGATGGCTACATAATAGACGGTATGGACCCCGCTTGTCATACTTTTTATTTGTAACAGCGTTTTATTCGCTTCATTTGATTGTTGAATAAAGTGCTGAGAAGCCATAGTCATAATACTTGTATACAAAGCTGGTCCAATCGCGCCTGCAACTTGGTTAATCGTATTTGAAATGCCTGAACCGTGAGCGTGAAGAGGTTTAGGTACTTGATTTAAAGCAAGCGTCATCACGGGCCCTATGCTTAAACCTACGCCAATTGTAAAGGCAGCGTATAAAATAGCTGCAGTCATCGTAGTTGTTTCGCTTGAAATGGTAGTGAACAAACTTAAAATAAACGTTAAAAGAATTAAACTTGTTAAAAGCAGCGGCTTAAATCCAATTTTATCGAACAAATGTCCTCCGACCATAGCTGTCAGAGCCAGCGTTACTCCTCCTGGAAGCATAAGAAAACCTGATGGTAGCAACTCTATACTGATCAGTCAATCCAGACGTCTATGTCTTGTATAGGAGTGAAGATTGACGTTGGTTTGACAGGTGTAAGCATTGCTTGAAATGTTAAGAATAAGGTTACAAAGTATTTTGAGGCTATCCTTTTATTTCTGTTAAAAAAATATAGTCAAGTAATGAAATTAAAAGAAGACGAGAAGCGTATAGCATGTTACGATAGGGACGGTATAGAAATTGACACATATCGGTTTCTAATAGAAGAGACAAATTTTAAAATTTTTAAATGTAAGGTTGTGATTCACCTGAGACTGAATAAATTTATTAGCGAATCTGGCAAAGCGTCAAGACGCGGGGCAGATAAGTTAATTAGTGAAGGAAGAGTAACCGTTAATGGAAAGGTTGCAAAAATCGGAGATCAAGTTAAGCCTGGCGATGATATTCGAGTAAGCGGCCAACAGCTTCGGATTGCTCGAAATAATGTATATATTGCACTTAATAAACCAGTCGGCATTACAAGTACGAGTGAGAAAAAAGTAAAGGGAAACATCATTGACTTAGTCAATCACCCTTTGCGTATTCATCATGTCGGACGACTAGATAAGGATTCAGACGGCTTAATTTTACTTACAAATGACGGCGATATTATTAACGAAATTTTACGTGCAGAAAACAAGCATGAAAAAGAATATATTGTTGCAGTAGATAAGCCGATTACACCCGAGTTTATCAAAAACATGTCTGAGGGAGTAAAAATTTTAGGTACAAAAACGCTTCCTTGTAAAGTGACACAGCTGTCTAAGTACGAGTTTCAAATTATTTTAACACAGGGCTTAAATCGTCAAATTCGCCGTATGTGTGAAGTGCTCGGATATGAAGTATACCGACTTCAGCGTACGCGTATTATGAATATTCACTTAAACAACTTGCCTGTTGGGCAATGGAGAGATTTAACGAAAAAAGAGCGTACGCAGCTATTCAAAGAATTAGACTATGAACCTAAAGAGTGGTAAATCAAAAGACACCAGCCTGTTAGACTGGTGTCTTTTTTTATTCGCATACAACTACTTGTCTAGAAAATACGCTTTTGCGCGCTACGCAGCGATCTGAAATAGAAAAGCCAGCTTCATGAATCATATGGTCAATCGTGTCTACTGTAATCACGACTACTTTATCCGCAAAGCGGCGAGCGTGTTTTAAAATAGAAAGCTGATCTTCAGGCGTCGCGTGGGTGTAGAGATTGTAAGGCATGTCGATGATCGCTACGTCATAGTGAGTGGTAACATCCGAAATCGGTCCGGTTTTGACATCACCCTTTAAGCCGAAATGCGCAATATTTTCACGAGATCCGTCGGTCACAAGTGGGTTGATATCGCGTCCTACAATATCAATGCCCATTGAAAGAGCTTCTACGAGGACTGTACCAATACCACAGCATGGATCAATAGCTTTGATTCCTTCAGGCTTTGGAACGGCAATGTTAGCTACAGCTCTTGCAAGGCGGGTACTGAGTGCCGTAGAGTATTCACGCGGTTTCTTCAAATGATGCAGCCATACAGCTTCGCTTTTTTGATATTTTCCAAAATACCAGCGTCCTTCAAATGGAACAATTCCAAACAAATGGTCAGGGTTATGCAAGTCTGCTTCTGCTACAAAATGCCAACCCACATCACGTTCAATCGCACGCTGACCTTTATAGCTTATTTTTTGATCTTTTTCCAAGTCATTAATTTTCATAAAAATGAGTTTAAATGTTTGATTTCCAAGGTCAATATCTTCTACTTGTTTGCAAATATCTGCAAGGTCATCTGATTCATACATAATATCTAATCGCTCTTTGATAAAAGGGCTTCTGCTTGGATCAAGTTTAACGGCGCTTTTTATGATAGGTTTCTCAGTTTCAATTTCAAAAAGAGAGCGTCTCTCTAATTGACATAGTGAGAGTTCCTCTTCGCTGCATGCGTATGTGTAGATATACTGAGGCAGCTGCGTATGGTTATTCAATATCGTATCATCCTTTATCGTATCTAATTATCCTTCTTCTCAAACAATAGCGAGAAAAGAAGAGAAAAGCAACGAATTTAAATATATTTGGCTGTGAATACTAAATTGAAGCGCTACATAGTCCACTTATTTGACAAAACATGCTAAAATAACTGATGGTAACCTGCATGTGCTGCTGTTTATACAAAAGAACTGGATCAAGGTTTCTCAAAAATCATTTATACACTGCTGACATTTTGATGAATAGGAGAGGCTACGTGATGTCTAAAAGTGATCATGAAAAGCAACAGATGAGTCGGGCTGATATGAAAAAACAAGCTAAAACATCCTCGCAAAACCTTGTGATGAACGTACTCATTGCCATTGTATCTGTATGTATTTTAGCTCTTATTATAAATATTTTTGTACTAATGAAATGAGCCGTTATGCTGCTCATTTCTTTTTATTAGGTTCAGCTTTTATTGAAGAGTTTGAGGTCTCTTTCACTAGAGAGCACATTGTGAATAGCATATCTTTTTTTTACAAATGATAGTTGTGATATGATAAAGCAATAATACATTAGACAAAAAGCTGGAGGTTACTTAGTATGCCATTACTTAGATTTGATGTAATAGAAGGAAGAGACGAAAAAGAGTTAAAAACATTACTAGACGCTACTCATCGAGCGATGCTAGAAGCCTTTGGCGTCCCAGAACGCGATCGTTATCAAATTGTACATCAGCATCCTGCTCATGAAATGATTATTGAAGATACAGGTCTTGGCTTTGAGAGAAGCAAGGATTTGGTTATTATAAGTGTGACGAGCAAACAGCGAACAGAAGAGCAAAAACAAGCTCTTTACAAATTAATTGTAAAAGAGCTGGGAGAAAGCTGCGGAATTCAGCCAAGCGACATTATGATTTCAATTGTTGAAAACGGTAATGCTGACTGGAGCTTTGGTATGGGAGAAGCTCAATTCTTAACTGGGAAATTATAAAATGGTTTATTATCTAGAGAAGCCCTTATTTCTAAGGGCTTTTTCTCATTTTGTCTATAAAAATATTATTCTCTTAGTCACATCTTACTCAAAATTAAATACAGACATCTGTCAAATGAATGATACAATAAGCTTATATGCCGTTTTGAGTGGGAAAACCAAAAAAGAGTTCGGCGTACTAACTTCGGAACAACAATAATTTTACATAAAGATGTAAAGATTTAAAGGTTAAAAGAGAAATGTATAAAATCTGTAAAACAAAAGAACAGTTACGCGTTAAACATAGGAGTAAAAGGTTCTTCACGTGTTTTTTCGGATAATAAGAGAAAGTAATTTTGATCATTGAGGAGGAACTTAGAATGTTTGGATTTGATGGAGATGTATCGCCATTAGTGCGAATTAAAGTAATTGGAGTCGGCGGTGGAGGAAATAACACCGTTAACCGTATGATTGAACATGGTGTACAAGGGGTAGAATTTATCGCCGTTAATACGGATGCTCAGGCGCTTAATTTATCTAAAGCAGATGTGAAAATGCAGATTGGTGCGGCATTAACGCGAGGATTAGGTGCAGGAGCTAATCCAGAAGTAGGAAGAGAAGCTGCAGAAGAAAGCAGAGAGCAAATTCAAGAAGTACTGCAAGGCGCAGATATGGTATTCGTAACAGCTGGCATGGGGGGAGGCACTGGTACTGGAGCAGCTCCGGTTATTGCCCAAATTGCCCGTGAACTAAATGCTTTAACAATTGGAGTAGTTACTCGTCCTTTCAAGTTTGAAGGAAATAAACGTACCAAGCAAGCAGTAGGCGGTATTACTGCGATGAATGAATCGGTAGATACCCTTATTGTCATTCCAAACGACCGTTTGCTTGAAATCGTTGATAAAAAGACACCTATGCTTGAAGCATTCCGTGAAGCAGATAATGTTCTTCGCCAAGGTATTCAAGGTATTTCAGATTTAATCGCTGTTCCAGGGCTGATTAACCTTGACTTTGCTGATGTAAAAACAATTATGTCTAATCAAGGATTTGCGCTTATGGGTATCGGACGAGCTTCGGGATCAGATCGAGCAATTGAAGCAGCGAAAAAAGCGATTTCTAGTCCGCTGCTAGATGCATCGATTGATGGAGCAAGAGGCGTGCTGCTGAACATTACGAGCGGCAGCAGCCTGAGTCTTTACGAAGTACAGGAAGCAGCAGATATTGTCACGTCCGCTTCTGATCAGGACTTAAATATGATTTTTGGATCTGTGATTAATGAAGATTTAAAGGACGAAATGATGGTAACCGTTATTGCCACTGGATTTGATGATGAAGGTATTTCACCATCAGCTTCCACTTCTAGAGTTTCAAGAGCACGCTACTAAATTAAATAACCAGCTTTTATGGTGGCAATTGTTTTTCAATTGCCTTAAAAGGGAATCCGGTGAAAATCCGGAGCGGTCCCGCCACTGTAACAAGGAGCCTTATGTCAAAAAGCCACTGTCTATTTAGAGACGGGAAGGCGGTATAAGGCAATGACTTGAAGCCAGGAGACCTGCCATAAATCGCAGCACACAATAACCTACGAGGATAGGGAGGTGTTTTGGCAGAATCAAAAATACGATAAACAAGGGATACGTTTATCTGAATTTGTTGTGAAGGCAAGCACTTCTTTTTAGAAGTGCTTTTTTTTGTGTATTAAAATAGAAGGTGGAAAAATGAATGATAAATAATAAAAAACTTGTATCTATGATATTTCTCGTGTTACTTTGCCTCACTGCTTGCGCTCCTAATGAAGAGAGCGTAAGTATAAAAGAAAGAAAGAAAACGGATAAAAGTGTGACGTTTTTATTTAATTTTACATCTGCAACGCTTGATCCTCATACGGACGATAATTATACAGCAGTTCGTGGGGGAGTAGGGGAGACGCTTGTTAAAATCAACGACGATTTAAAAATAAAGCCTTGGCTTGCTGAAAAGTGGGAAACGAAAGATAACGGCCTTACATGGACATTTATGATAAGAAAGAACATCACGTTTCAAAATGGAAAAGCGCTAGATGCAAATGCCGTTAAGTCTTCTCTTCAAAGAACGATAGATCAAAGTTATGCGATGAAAAACGCTTTAAATATTAAAGAAATGAAAGCGAACAGTCATGCGCTGACAATTACATTAAAAGAACCAATGCCTAAATTTCCTTCTGAATTAGTGCATCCAAATACAGCTATTATAGATGTTGATGCTTCTAATATAGCTAAGAAGCCCATTGGTACGGGTCCATTTCGCGTCTTGTCTTTTGATCAAGGAAATCAAGTAAAATTAGAAAGATATGAAAATTATTGGGGTGGAAAAGTGAAATTGAAAAGTGCGATCTTTGGATTTAACGAAGATGCTAATGCGCGAGTTGCTGCTCTTCAATCTGGAACAGCCGATATTATTTATCGCCCGCCTTTAGAAAGCTTGGGCACTTTACAAACAGATCCGTCTTTTAAAGTAAGTGGAGTACCTAGTGTGCGCACCCATTTATTGCTTTACAATCAAACTAATGACGCATTAAAAGACGAAAATGTAAGAAAAGCTATCGATACCTTATTGAACCGAAAAGAAATTGTTAGCAGCATCATGAACAATCAAGCGGCAGCGGCTCGAGGTCCATTTTTACCCCAATTTCCTTTTGCTGATAGTACTGCTAATGAGCAAAGAGGTATGACATCTGCTAAAAAATATTTAGAGAAAGCAGGCTATCAAATCAAAAATGACAAAGCAATCAAAAATGGAAAGCCACTATCGCTCTCTCTTGTCACATACAGTTCTTTGCCAGAACTGCCTTTAATTGCTCAGCTTATACAGTCTAATGCCAAAGAGTTAGGAATTACTATTAAGATTCACCTAGTTGAAGATAGCGATGAATATGTAATGGCAAAAGATGATTGGGATTTAGCATTGTACAGCCTTATCACAGCACCTAGAGGAGATGCCAGCTATTATTTAAGTACGAACTATTTGCCCGGCGGTGGTTTAAATGCCAGCCGGATTAATGATGATACGCTAACAAAAATGATAGAACAGTTAAATTCAACAGTAGATGACGCAAAACGAGATCAGTTAGCCAAACAAGCAACCGCTTTGATTAATAGAAAAATGCTGACGTCATCGATTGTACATCCAAACATTGTTGTTGCTTATAATCAAAAAGTGAAAAACTGGACAACAAATCCAAGCGAGTATTATATGCTGACTCAGCATTTAGACGTAACACCGTAGTTAACATTGCAGCATAAGCAGAGAAAAGAAAAAGTATACAATGATCGCTAAAAGGATGTGACAGTAAACGTGCAAGAAGTACAAATGTATCAAATTAAAGAAGTAAAAGAAAATGATGCTGAAGTGATTCAGTTTGTCATGAATATGCGGAATGAGCTATTTCCTATGCTGGAAAAAAATCAGCTTCCTGTGGATTTGCTTCATTTTAATGAACATTACGTTCAAGCGAAAGACGCTGCTTTTTTTGCAGCTGTTACGGAAAATCAACAAGTAATTGGAACCATTGGTTTATACGCTTACGATGGACGGTTTCATGCATTAAAAGAGCGATATGAACATAGAACTGCAGCTGAGGTTGTAAAATGCTATGTCGATCCAGCGTACCGGCGTCTAGGCATTGGACAGCAGCTGTTAAAAGCAGTTGAACAATTTGCCCAAAGTCATTTTTATGACACGCTGTATCTGCATACTCATCCTTTTTTACCTGGCGCTATTCCTTTTTGGGCTTCACAAGGCTTTATCAAAAGGCTAGCTGAACAGGATGAACCATGGAATACGCTGCACATGGACAGAAAAATACAACGAGTCGTAACGTAACGAGATCATACAGTAATTACCATGGAATCTGTATATGGGCTCATGCTATAATGAACGTAACTTACATTTATAGCCTGTAGGGCAAGTCCTTACAGAAAAGAACCACGTTTCGAATTGGCTGAAACGTGGTTCTTTTCTGTAAAAAACAAGTAACAAAATATTTTTAAAAATATATATGAAATCGCTTTCAAAAAAATGAAATATATTATATAATTACTAGTGTTGTGTTGTACTTTGTTAGTGTTAAATCAATATCCTACATGTGTGAGCCGATTGCCTTATGGTAGTCGGCTTCCTTTTTATGGTAGGATTCTAAAATGAAATAGCATTCGTTAAAATGGCTGTAATCGTCATGACAATAGTTGTCCCAAAGGCCCACTTGAAAAGAAAGAAAAGTCGCAATTATGCCAAACCCTAACAAAGAAAGCATTATCCATCACCTCTTAAAAAAATAGAAAATTCTATTAATTTATGTTATAGCATTAGAATTAATGTTAAAGTTTGGTATTTTTAAGTAAGGTAACTTCAAACTAAACCTAAAAACTAAAAAAGCCGCCTTGTAGGCGACTGGTTTAAGCTAGGTCAGCTGTTATGGACTGCTTTTGAAGGTGATCAGACAGCAGGCTGTAGGCGATAATCTTCTTTTTGTATTGTTTCACGACGTCGACATGATCATGATAGCTATATACGCATAGTCGAACATCGTTTTTCCCTTTTTTCGTATCGATAACAAGTGGAGTTTCACTGTCTTCTAGGTGTTTATAATAGTCCTTATTTCCTTCATGGACATAATATTGTTTTAAAAATGTTGCTTTATTAAAATAATCAATCACTTGCATTTTGTCTTTGCCTTCTAAATGTTTCCCATCAACTGTGACAGTAGCGTTTTGATCATCAAGTGTTGGGTGTAACTGAAATTTAGTCATAAGCCATTTGACCACTGGAGTTGGAAGACACGTTATTAATATTTTGAGTGCACTTACAAGAATGATGGAAAGTAATACAATCCATGTCATAGTTAATCATCTCCGCTTAAATTAAATAAGATTACATACTTATTTTACCACAGAGAACATGATTGCTTTTTGTACATTATGTGAACCTTCTTTAGTGAAAAGATGTATATGAAATGCGTTTATTTATGCACATTTAGGGAAATATAAAATTATAACAAATACTACATATAAAAAAGGAGAAAAAATTATGTTGTGGACGATTATTGGACTTTTATTTATTTTTTGGTTATTAGGATTAGTTTTTCATATTGGCGGCGGCATCATTCACATTCTTCTTGTCATTGCAGTGATTGTGCTGATCGTAAAACTTGTGAAACGAATTTAGATATAAAAAGCCTTTCCTTAGGGAAAGGCTTTTTATGTGGAGAGATTATAAAAATGAGCTGTATTTCGATATAAAAAATCATATGTCTCCGTTACAGAAACCCTTTTGAGACGTGCTATTTCCTGAACGGACTGATGCATCATTGATGGAACCGTTGTCTGGTTTTGAAAAGGTCCTTCAAATGGCCACGGACCATCTGTTTCGACCATCAAGTAGTCAAGAGGGTAATCTGTGGCAAGCGCTTGGATTTTAGGTTTATATACAATCTCAGGTGTAAGGGAAATATAGTAGCCGTTGTTTTTCATTCGTTCAACGGTTTTTTTACCTCCTTTGAACCAGTGGAAGTGAGCTTTAGGCACAGAATGTTTTTCTAGCAAGTCGCACACGATCTCAGCATCTTCATATACAGCGTGAAGAATTAACGGTTTCCCCCATTTTTTTGAATGAATAATAAAAGCTTCAAGCAGCTCCAAATAGGGCTCTAGAGAAAGAGTATAGGTCTGACTTAAGTAATAAGGTAGACCAACCTCACCAACCGCAATCATTTCTTCATTGTTTTGATCAATCCAAGCAAACAGCTCCGCTAATTCATTTGAAGAAGGCAGCATTTGTTCAGGGTGAAATCCGTAGGCAGGTTTCACGCAGGAATATAACTTGCTGATTTTTTGATTAAGTTGGCAAGAGTGTAATGTAGAAGATACAGAAATAAGCGCTTGTAACGAAGGATCCTGCTCAACTATGTCTTTCCAGCTTTTCTGTTCATATTGATCTAGATGAATATGCGAGTCAATAATGCGTTTCATAAATAATGCTCCTCTCAGCCTATTTTGTTTAAAAATAATACGTAAGAGAGTGTATGATGCTGTTAAGCCTCCACTTTATTTCTTATTTGTTTTCTGTTCCCCCATTTAGTAATAGATGAGAACGTATAAACAATAAGAGCTAACCAAATAAAACTAAAAGCAATAACATGAGCTTTTGTTAGCGATTCATGGTATAGAATGACTCCTGCTAGCAAAGACAAGGTTGGTGAAATATATTGAAGAATACCAAGCATTGATAATGATACTTTTTTAGCACTTTTTGTGAATAATAGGAGTGGTAAAGCTGTAACTACTCCACTGCCCATTAATAAAAGACTTGTTGAAAAAGAATCAAAAAACTGCAAGTGTGATTGAAACGTAAGGTAGCCTATGTATGCTAATGCAATAGGGGAGATGACCATCGTTTCAAGAGTTAATCCAATCGTTGAATCAGCTTTAATCTTTTTCTTTGCCAAACCATATAATCCGAAGGTAACAGCTAAGCTAAGCGAAATCCAAGGAACCACACCATAATGAAGACTAAGCGTTAAGACGCCGATTCCTGCTAGTATAAATGCAAAAATTTGAGCCCCGCTTAATCTCTCTTTTAAGAAAATAACACCTAATAAAACACTTGTTAGGGGATTAATATATTGTCCAAGGCTCGCTTCTACTATTTTTCCATTAATGACAGCCCACATAAAAATGCCCCAATTTGCACTAATAAGTACAGACGCAGTAAAAAGGGACCAGAATAAGGATGGTTTTTTCACTATTTCTTTTATAAACGTAATGTATGTACGCCATTTCTTTGTCATTAATAAAAGAATAAGCATAAAAATAAAAGACCAAAAAACGCGCTGAGCTAAAATCTCACCTGGTGCTACGTGGTGAACCAGCTTCCAATAAATTGGCGTGAGCCCCCACATAAGATAAGAAAGGACCGCATATATCACACCATCTCTGTCGTGATTTAAGTTCATGTGAAACCTTCTTTCTAACATAAGATAAAATCAGTAATAAAAGTCATAGATTAACATAAAAAAGCAGCATAAACGATTATATCACAGAGAAAAACGATTCTTCACATGTTGAATGGCTCAAAAAAGCGCTATGCGCCAGGTCATTGCTTTTCTATGTCTAAAATAAAATCAAATTGCGTGTTTCTAACAAGGTAAGTGCTTACACAAGTGCGTATGATAAGCGTTCCTTCAGCTTATATTCAAGTGGTTATGAAAAACAGTTGATTTCCCCATTATAAACTGTCAAGCTTAGGGAAGAAGAAAATCTTAGAGGAAAGAATATATAGGTGACGAATATGATCGAAATAAAAATGTCTACGATAAGCGACGGAGAATTTAACAGAGGTGTATTTGCTAAGCAAGATATTAAAAAAGGAACGCTTATTCACGAAGCTCCTGTTATCGCTTATCCTAATAAAGAGCATGATTTTATTGAGAAAACAACACTAGCGGATTATGCTTTTGAATATGGAGTGAATCATACGGCTATTCTTTTGGGATACGGTATGCTGTTTAATCACTCGTATACACCCAATGCTACGTATGAAATTAATTTTGACAATCATACCTTTGATTTTTATGCATATACGGATATCCAAGCAGGAGAAGAAATTCTCATCAACTATAATGGAGATGAAGATGATCAAGAGCTCCTTTGGTTTGATCGTGAAGATGAAGAAGAACAAAAGTAAAAAGGTAAGCCCATCGAAAATCGATGGGCTTTTTATTATGCTTTTTTATCTGGATACATAGTAGAGTTCAAACGGATGAATTGGTAAATATGCGTAATAATAACTTTTAAAACGGCATATCCAGGAACGGCTAAAATAATACCGATGATTCCGAATAAGTTTCCGGCGGTTAGAATGACAAAAATGACCGTAATCGGGTGAATATCCAGGCTTCTTCCCATAATTTGCGGAGAGATTACTTTGCCTTCAAGCAATTGAACAACTGCCCAGACAATGGCCAGTTTTACAAGCATGAAAGGAGACGTAATAAACGCAATAATAATGGCTGGAATAATGGCGATAATAGGACCAAGGTAAGGGACAACATTGGTTACCATGGCGATAATCGCTAGAAGTAATGCATAATCTAACCCAATAATCAGATAGCCAATGAAAAGCAGTACACCTATACAAATCGCAACAAAAATTTGCCCGCGAATATATGCGCTTAATGCGTGGTTCATGTCGGCTAAAATGAATTTAGCTTCAGAACGAGAGCGGTTTGGAAGCAGTTTTACAATGTAATTAGGTAAGTTTTTCCCATCTTTTAATAAGTAGAAAAGAATAAAGGGTAAAACGGCAACCGATAATATAATTTCTGTAATGGTACCGACAAAGTTCACAATACCGCTTGAAAATCCAGAAACATATTTGCTCAAGTGTTTTGATGCATCTTTTGAAATCTTATCTAGGTCCGTGTTAGCCGACTGAAGACCCTGTTCGACATATCGGTTATTCGAAAGATTCGTCACCGCATGCTGAACGTCATGCGTCAGCTCTGGGATATTATCAATAAGACGGTCAACTTGATTTTTTAGAGGCGGGATAACCGATGAAATAATAATGGCTAATGCGCCGATAATCACTATGTATAAAACAAGAATGGAAATAATTCGTTTTACACCTTTTCGTTCTAAAAAGTCAACAAGCGGATTAAATAAATAAAAGCAAATTCCTGCTAAGATAATCGGCAGTGCGATTGTTTTAATAAAAATAGAGATAGGAATTAAAATAAATCCGATTTTTGATAATGAAAAAATAGTCATGCTGAGAATAAAAATAATAATTGTATATACAACAAATTTATTATTTAAGATTTTTTCTCGGAAAAAAGTTCCTTTCTGAGGTCTAGGTTCCAAGCTGTTCAACTCCTTTAAAAAGTAAATGTATAGTTATCATACCCTGATTTAGACTAATTTAAGAGGGTTTTTTACAAAGAAGTGTGCATACTAGTAGAAAATCTTCTAGAAAGAAGGGGTGAAATCATTGAAAGAAGACAA
This sequence comes from Priestia megaterium, assembly GCF_009497655.1. Lineage (NCBI taxonomy): Bacteria > Bacillati > Bacillota > Bacilli > Caryophanales > Bacillaceae > Priestia > Priestia megaterium. The sequence goes on from NZ_CP023317.1 coordinate 489,969, forward strand.
ACAGCCCTCGTATCGTGATTTCTCTACAGTAGAAAAAAGCCACGAGTATATAACCGCTGAAGAATTTCCAGACGGTCCCTTCGGCTCTCCGGTTAATCAAAAACTGGGGAAATCTACTTCATGGGAAGAAGGGCAGCGAACGTATAGCGCATTTAATTATGAAAACAAAAACCTTCATGAAAAAGCTCAAAGGTTATTCCCAGGGGCGCACCCTGTACATGATAACCCAAAGGAACATGAACAAAATCCAAGCTAATGTTTTTATTTTTAATGGGAAATGAAGAGCGCTTCTTTCTTGCTTGCATTGATATATGTATAGAATAATGTCTGCCAACTGCGATATCAAAAAGTCTTTGATATGTTTAGTATATGTCGATTTATCTTTTTGTTAAATCATGTTGACAACAAGCAATTTAGCCTGTAATATAAAACGTAACTTATCAATGTTTCTACAGGATTCGACAAAATTTGATTTACTTAAACTTGTGATCTCAACTTCTATTTACAGCTATTAGAGCGCTGTAAGTAGAAGTTTTATTTATGTTATCGATCAAAAAGAAAAAAGCAGGTCTGCTCAAGCAGGCCTGCTTTTTTTATTATTGAACAGCGTCAAATTTATTTACTTTCCACTGAGAATTAGATTTATAGAATGTGACAGTTCGTTTTACACTGCCGCCATCTACAGTTGGAACTGTGAATTCATAAGAGCGAACTGTTGCTGTTTGATACACAAGCTTTGTTTTTGCTTTTGACCACTCTAACATGCTGAATCCGTCGCCGATTGGATGTGCAAGTTTGCCGTTATATGTGATATAGCCGTAATTTGTTAATCCTTTTTCTACTGCACTATTTGTAAATGTCTCAGATAAGTAGCTTGATAGCTCAGCTTTTGTATCAAATTCAGGGCAAAGGTACACGTACTCAGTTCCTTTATATTCAAATGTACGTTCTGTACATGGTTTGTTTTTATAACCGTGCAGAGCACTCCAGAAATGATTGCTGGCACTAGCTGCAATTTTGACAGCATTTGCATCCGTTAGTGTTGGAGATGTTGTTTGTGCTGTAACTCCAGTGCTTAGTGTAAAGAAAATAGCGATTGATGATAAAACTAGTCCAATTTTTTTCATTTCTAACTCACTCCTAATTAATTAACCTTATTTATGTAACAATTATGTGTTTTATATTTCTTTTGTTACATTTATATTACAATAAATCTGTAATAAAAGAAAGTGTTTTGTCTTTTTTTCTTAAATTTTTTTAGATTTTTACTAGTTTCTGAAGTAGATATAGTAAATAAATTGCGGATAAATGTTGATTTATCAGAATTTCCAAACCGATTTTTCTATTTTATATTCGTTTTGTTACAAACAATCTTTTTTGTAACAAATCTGTAATAAAAGAAGCTGAATACTTTTAGGATACAGAAAAATAAAGATAAAACGGTGAAAAAGCGATTTTAAAAGTTTATTTTCCTTTTTTTGGGGCATATTTCTTTTGCGGTTTTGAGCTTTTTAGTAGAGTAGATTAAGAGGAGGCGAAATCATGAAAGCCATTATACATAGTGAGAAAAGCGGTATAGCAGGCATGAATTACAGAGATCTTCAGGAGATGCCCCCTGAAAGAGGAGAAGTAAAAGTAAGGTTAAAAACAGCAGGTTTAAACCGGAGAGATTTATTTGTTATGAATAATCGAGGCAAAGGAGATAAGCCGTTTATTCCCGGTTCAGACGGTGCAGGTATTATAGAAGAAGTGGGAGAAGGCGTAAAAGGTTTAAAAATTGGAATAGAAGTGATCATTAATCCAAGTCTGGAGTGGGATCGTATAGAGGACATTCCGTTTACGCCTAAAATTTTAGGTGGTCCATCGAATGGAACGTTTGCAGAGTATGTAATCATAAAAGCGGATAATGTTGTGCAAAAGCCGCCTTATCTATCTTGGAAACAAGCGGGAGTTCTTTCATTATCAGCTTTAACTGCGTATAGAGCTCTCTTTACAAAAGGGCAGTTAAAAAAAGGAGAACATCTACTTATTCCTGGTATAGGGAGCGGAGTCGCGACTTATGGCTTGTTATTCGCAAAAGCTATCGGAGCTGACGTAACGGTTACTTCTAGAAGTGATAAAAAAAGAAAGCAAGCCCTAAAGTATGGAGCTGATTATGCATTAGACAGTGGAAGTAACCTAAAAGAAGAAATCAACGATAGAAAAGTAGATATCATACTTGATAGTGTGGGGGCAGCTTTATTTCCGACGTATTTTGAAATACTAAAGCCAAATGGAAGAATTGTTAATTTTGGTGCGAGTTCTGGAAATGAAGTTGAATTGCCTCTAAGAACTATTTTTTATCCTCAATTCAATATACTTGGCACATCTATGGGAAGTCAGGAAGAATTTGTGGACATGATGGATTTTATAGAGAAACATCAAATTAAACCAATCGTCGATAGATTCTATCCGCTGTCAGAGGCAGCTGCAGCTTGCGAACGATTAGATAAAGGAAAACAATTTGGCAATATAGGTTTACTTATTTCAGAATAAAAAAATCCCCGGCGCTAACTGGGGACTTTTTTATATAATCAAACGTTTGTTTAAATGAAAGAAACAAGGTAATAACAGGATTTTTAGAAGTTTTTTATCATAACCACCAAGCCAATAAAAAGGTAACAAATCCTCCTAGTATCAAAAATCCCATGCTGTATTTGAGCGTGTATTTAAACAGTTCACCCTCTTTTCCAGCTAAACCTACTGCTCCAGCAGCGACAGCAATTGATTGAGGAGAAAGCATTTTAGCCATCACGCCGCCGGCAGTATTAGCCGCTACGAGAATAATTGGCAAGACATTAATTTGCTGAGCTGTAGTTAGCTGCAAGTTGCCGAACAGCGCATTATTCGATACGACAGACCCCGTTAGAAATACGCCAATCCAGCCAAGAAATGGAGATAAAAATGGAAAATAAGCAGCTGATGTAGCGAGTGCCAATCCAAGTGTAGAGGACTGTCCTGAATAATTTGAAATAAAAGCAAAAGCAATGACCATCATAATCGTCATAATAGGTCTTGATAGTTCTTTTACGGTTTCCAAAAGAGTGGTCCATGCCACTTTTGCCGATACGTTAAGCAAGAAAACTGAAAGGATACAAGCGATAAGAATTGCCGTACCTGTTGCTGCAAATAAGTCTATTTTTAAGACAGCAGCGTAAGGCGTAGGATCTTTTACTAAAGGCGCTGCTTTAATTACGTGATTGTGTAAAAATGGGACGTTAATAAGCAGGTTCAGATGTTCAAGCGCCGTTTTGACAAAAGAAATGCTCCAAGCCGTAACGAGTATCGTTAATAGAATAAAAGGAGACCAAGCCTTTAAAATTTGTTTTGGTGACAGGCTGAAGCTTTTAGCTGCTGCCGAGCTTGTTCTTTTAATATAAAAAGCAAGAGCAAGCAAACTCACAATAGAAGATGTGATATTTGGAAGTTCAGGGCCGATGTATGTAACAGTTAAATACTGCGTCAGTGCATAGGAAATGGCTGTGATGCTCGTTGCTTTCCATACGTCTTTTAATCCTTTTATCCCATCCATAATAAAGACAAGTAAAAAAGGGATAAGAAAAGAAATAATCGGAAGCTGCGTGCCAAGAAAATGAGCAATTTCTTTTGGATCAATGCCAGATACTTGTCCTGCGACAATGACAGGAATCCCCATGGCGCCAAAAGCTCCTGAAGCTGTATTAGCAATTAAGCATAGCGCCGCTGCTTTTAACGGTTTGAATCCAAGTCCAACTAGAAGCGCTGCTGTAATGGCAATTGGAGCTCCAAATCCTGCTGCTCCTTCTAAAAAAGCATTAAAGGAAAAAGCAACAAGCAGCATTTGCAAGCGGGGGTCATCGGTTATTGAAATAATAGATTGCCTAATGGTAGTAAACTGTCCGCTTTTGACAGTTAGCTTGTATAAGAACACCGCGCCGATAATAATATAGCTGATGGGCCAAAGTGCATACAAAAACCCATAGCCTGTGGCTCCTAAGACCATTGAGGCAGGCATATCATAAAAATAAATAGCAATAATCATAGAAAGAAGTACCGTAATACCAGCAGCAATGTGTCCTTTTAATTTCAAAAGAGTTAAAGCAATAAAGAAAAAGATGATGGGGATGAGTGCAATTAGTGCAGAAAGCCAAATATTATTTAACGGATTATATACTTGAGTCCACGTCATATTCATACACCTCTACTACATATTTAAAACAAGGGAGCGGGGGAGTCCCCCGCAAAAATCTTTTGATGTTACACAAAAGCTCTGTCGCGAGTTTGCTTAAGAATGCTAGCAGAGTGCTCGAGCTGCTGCTGTTCGTGAGGAGTTAAATTCAATTCAATAATTTGGCGCACGCCGTTTTTATTAATGATAGCCGGCACGCCGATATACACATCAGAAATACCGTATTGTCCTTCTAATAAAGCAGATACCGTTAAAATAGAATTTTCATCATCTAAAATAGCCTTGGTGATGCGTACAAGTCCCATCGCAATTCCGTAATAAGTCGCTCCTTTTCGATTAATAATATGGTAAGCCGCATCGCGTGTTTGTTCGAATAGATGCTGCATATCCGGCTCTTTTTCAATAGCAGCAGTATTGATAAAATGTTCGAGCTTCACACCGCCAATTTGCGCGTGGCTCCAAACAGGAAATTCCGTATCTCCATGTTCCCCCATAATATAAGCGTGGACGTTGCGAGAATCTACTTCAAAATAGTCGCTTAACAAGTAGCGGAAGCGAGCTGTGTCAAGAATCGTTCCTGAACCAATTACTCGTTCGTTTGGTAATCCTGATACTTTTTGTGTAACGTGTGCGAGAATATCAACTGGATTTGTTGCCACTAAAATGATGCCGTCAAATCCGCTGTTCATAATATCTTTTACAATGCATTCAAAAATTTTAACGTTTTTTTCAACTAGATCTAAGCGCGTTTCCCCTGGAGCTTGATTAGCGCCCGCTGTAATAACTACTAAATCAGCGTCAGCACAGTCTTTATAATCTCCAGCCCAGATTTTCATCGGTGTGGAAAATGGCATACCGTGATTGATATCGCGTGCTTCACCTTCCGCTTTTTCTTTGTTCATATCGATTAACACTAATTCATTGGCAATACCTTGATTCACCATTGAAAAAGCGTAGCTTGAGCCAACAAAACCAGTTCCGATAACAGCAACTTTTCGTGTTTTTGGTGTAAATTGTGTTTTCATTTGTATCATCCTTTGAATTTTATTTTGTGATGTTTTTCACAATGTTAGTGTAACAAGAATAAATACCCTCGGCTGTGATAAAAATCACACCCTTTAAAAAATAGTAAACAATTTTACAGGGCGATTTAAAAAAAGGGTCCTTCTACATGAAGTGCCACATTTAGAACGATCTCAAACGTTTAAAGTGTTGAGTAAAGGCAACTTGTTTTGCGGAAAGCTAAAGAGTTTAACATTCTCTATTTGTATGTTAACAGCCAATAATGTTTCTATAGACCCACACGAAATCCATTTGTTACACTAAGTTTGCTTATTTTGAATAAAGGAGTTGAAGGGATGGAGAACTACTATGAGCAAGCCCAAAAAGGCGCTTGGGTTAGTATCTTATCATATATCTTTTTATCAGCATGTAAACTTATTATTGCGGGTGTCACCGCTTCCTCTGCATTAAAAGCCGACGGTCTTAATAATGTTACAGATATTATTGCATCAATTGCCGTCTTAGTCGGCTTAAAAATCTCTAAAAAACCTCGTGATAATGATCATCCCTATGGACATTCCAGAGCGGAACATATCTCTTCACTTATTGCTTCTTTTATCATGATGGTCATTGGACTAGAAGTATTGGTCGATGCGGGTCAGTCATTATTTATGGACAAATCTGAAGCGCCTAATTTACTGGCTGCTTGGGTAGGTCTTGGAGCGGCTGCTGTTATGGGTGGTGTCTACCGATATAATATTAAGCTTGCTAAAAAACTTGATAGCCAGTCTTTATATGCGGTTGCTAAAGATAATTTGTCTGATGCACTTGTGAGCATAGGGGCTGTTGTGGGAATTTTCGGCTCGCAATTCGGCTTGCCCTGGCTGGACGTGGTAGCTGCTTTTGCTGTGGGAATTATTATTTGTAAAACAGCCATCGAGATTTTTAAAGAAGCGGCTCATTCTTTAACGGACGGATTTGATGAAGAAAAGTTAGGACACTACAAAGAAAGCATTGGGCTTGTAGAAGGGGTAAAAGAAGTAGAAGATGTGAAAGCGCGCAAGCTTGGTAATCAAGTCGTGATTGATGTAACTGTTAAAGTAGATCCTCATTTAAATGTTATTAAAAGCCATGAAATTGCTGATCAAATTGAACATATGATGAACGATGAGCATCAGATTAAAGATACGCTTGTTCATATTGAACCTGATGCATACGAAAAGCAAAAATAAAACCAGCACGTTCTTTCGTTATGAAAGGATGAGCTGGTTTTATTTTTGGGGAAATTTGAAATAAATCACAAAAACTTCTTCAAAAGTGAAAATGAAAAGCCGTTATTAGTAATATAAAGATTTTTGTAGAAGGGTGAGGGAATGAAGAGGTTAAGTGCAAAACTCGTAGTATTTTTTAGTATTTTTATAGCTATTTTATTATTAGTTGTTTCAGGGGCTGTTTATCAATTTACCAAAACACAAATAGAAAAAGATGTAGAAGTTCAGTCTCAAAGTCAAGTGAAAGAGTTAAGAGAAACGATTCATACGTACTTAGACATGTATAGTCGTTCTTTGCTGACGTATAGTGAAAATGATGTAATTGTTAATTTTGTTAAGCAAGAAGGAGATCAAACAAACCAAGAGAAAAATCCGTATTTTACATGGAACACAGTTCAAAAAGAGTTTACACAGTTTAAAGAAAAGTATCCTAACTTAGTACTTGAATACATAGGCACAAAAAATAAAGGAATGTATTCTGTTCCTAAGCAAGAGTTTGGTTCAAACTATGATCCGACTTCCAGGGTGTGGTACAAACAAGCAGTAGAATCACCTGATGAGGTTGTTTACACGGATCCATATGAAGATGCAGCAACGAAAAAGACGGTTGTGACGATTGCAAAGGCTATTTTAGATCCAGATACTAAAAATGTGCTGGGCGTTATAGCTACTGATTTAGACTTAGATGCATTAAAAAACATTGTAGGTAAAGCAGAAGTAAATCACGGTGGATATGCATTTTTATTTGATCAAAATGGCACAGCGCTCGTTCATCCAACAGAAGCTGGAAAAAATTTAATGAATCAGCCATTTATGAAAAAAATGTACGAAGCAGACCGGAATAAAGATTTCATGAAGTATACCTTTCAAGGTGAAGAGAGAGTGATGGCATATGATACTCTCGAAGGAACGAATTGGAAGATAGGAAACGCCTTTATTTATAATGAAATGCTCTCAAGCGCTCATCATTTACTGAATGTGATTGTCTGGATTGCGTTAATTGGCATCTTATTATCAGTGGTGTTAACCATCTTTTTCTCAAGAATCATTACGAATCCGATTCGCCGCTTGAAAAACGAAGTAGCCAAAGTAACAGCTGGCGATTTAACAGTTCAGGTTCAGACGAAGTCAAAAGATGAAATTGGTGAACTTACTCATTTATTTAACGATATGGTAGCTAAAATGAAAACATTGATTGGCACGGTTCAGACGTCTGTTGAGACAGTAAAAACGTCTGTTGAAGACTTGAGTGCTGTATCTGAAGAAGCAACTGCATCCAGTGAAGAAATTGGCCGGGCTATCCATGAGATTGCCAGCGGCGCCACGCAGCAGGCTTCTGACGCTGACTCTACTAATCACAAAACGATGAGTTTATCTTCACAAATTGAAGAAGTCATTGAACAAAACGCCCAGATTAATAAAATGACGATTGAAGCTGTAACCATCAATGAAAAAGGCTTAAAACAAATGCAGCTGCTTCGCAATCAAACTACCGAATCATCTCAGACGATTCACGGTGTTCAAACGGTAATGGAAGAGTTAACAAGTAAGATGAAAGAAATTGAATCTATTATTTTTACAATTAATAGCATTTCAGATCAGACAAATTTACTTGCACTAAATGCTAGTATTGAAGCAGCTCGTGCAGGAGAACATGGCAAAGGATTTGCGGTAGTAGCTGAAGAGGTACGAAAACTTGCTGAACAGTCCTCTCAAGCTACTGAACAAGTTCGCCACACGATTGCAGCGATTCAAGGGGAAGTCGCGGCTGCTCGTGAAGAATGCAACCGGACAGAAGAACTTTCAAAATCTCAAGACTTTGTGGTAGGAGACACAGAACAAGCTTTTCGTGAAATTGCTACTACCATTGAGCAGGTGGCAGCGGCTGTCGAACATGTAACAAGCAGCATGGACAGCATTGATGAGCATAAGGAAGACGTGGTAGCGGCCATTCAAAGTATAGCAGCTATTGCACAGCAATCAGCAGCAGGAACGGAAGAAATTACGGCTTCTACAGAAGAACAAATTAGAGCTATTTCTACTGTTTCTCAATCGGCTGAACATTTGCAAGAGATTAGTGAAGAATTGGCGAACTTGATTCGTCAATTTAAAATTAAATAAAAAAGAGCGCCAATAACATATTGGCGCTCTTTTTTATTTAATAGGAAAACAAGTTGCTGTACGGTAAAAAAACCTGCTGATCTGGAGGTGCAACAGCTGACACGCGCTGATGTGTAAACGGGTGTATAAAAGAAAGCTTAATGGCATGTAAAGCTTGCTGCTGATCTTTTAATCTCTTTCCGCCATAAAGCGTATCACCAAGTAATGGATGGCCGATGTGACTCATATGAACACGTATTTGGTGAGTGCGTCCGGTCTCGAGCGAAAGTTCAATAAGCGTTTCATTTTTTGCCATATTGCGCTTTAACACGCGATAAGATGTTTTGGCAGCTTGTCCCGTTCTAGATACTCTTCTTCTCGTAGCGTGATGGCGATCGCGTCCAATAGGTTCATTAACGATTCCTTGCTCTTGTTTCATGAGTCCTTGGACAAGAGCAACATAAGTCCGGTTAATTTTACGTTCAGCCAGCAGCTGGTCAAACACAGAGCTTGCTACAAAATGCTTCGTGAATAAGATAGCACCTGATGTATCGCTGTCCAAACGGTGAACGTGTCTAGGTTTTGTTTTGAGGCCTATTTTTTGAAAATAAGCAGCTACAGCATTTAAAAGAGTTTTTTGGTCCTGCTCTGATGAAGGATGAGTATTTAGGTTTATTGGTTTGTTTACGATTAGCACGTGTTCATCTTCAAACAAAATCTCTATATTAACATGGTAAGGTGTTATTTCATTAGGTTCTGCTTCAAAAAAAGGGAGTGATACTCTATCATTTTCCTTAAGAGTATTCCTCCATGGTAAAGGCTCACCGTTTATAAGCACATTTTTATTCATCCGAAACTGATGCAACGTTTTTTTGGGAATACGCCATTTCGTTTTTAAATAATCTTCAATTGTTTGCCCTGCATCATTTTTTGCGATTTTATCTTCTAGCCATTGGCCGTGTATACTCATATTTAATCCCTTCCTTACATACTAGTAAATATCCTTTAATCTTTAAAAAGAACTTGTAAATAATTAGGAGGAAATAACTACCTGAAGTTCTCGTTTTATGTTTATGTTATGCTAAATAAAGAGACATAAGTTAAGAGAAAAAAGGGGGGGTAACCATGAAAATTGCCCAAGCAGCTCCGCCAGAAATGGAGAATTACATAGAAGAGTTGACTGAACAGCTTCGCTATGACTTGTTACCTCGGTATGTATCTGTAGATAAGCTTAATCCTGATGAATTATTAAATCCAGATTATTGTACAGACCATTTATATAATGGCTTACTCGATGAAGCATTGCAAGTCATTAGTAGCCTTCAGACAATAATTGCCGTGATTGAAGCGATTCAACATCGGCCGATTGAAGAAAGCGACTGCGAGCAATTCGAAAAAAATATTGCAATTTTAAAAAAATACGGGTTCTTATTTCCTGTTTCCATTGAGTGTTTTGCAAAAGAAAACAATTTGATTACGTATTCGTATGAATCGTTTTATAATTCATACATAAATTAAAGAGGCTGGGAGAAAAGTATTTTAGCCTAAGTGAAAAACGAACTATTGATCAGCAAGTTTGATGAGTGGTTCGTTTTTTTTATGGTGAATACAACTTCATCTGTTTCGTCCTTCCAGCAGTTGATTGAAGGGCAAGGCGAAGACTCCTGCGGAAAAAGCGGGACAGATGAGACCCCGCAGGAGCGCAAGCGACGAGGAGGCTCAGCGCCCGCCCGCGGAAAGCGAAGCCTTGCATGGAAATCAACGGCGGTGTCATAAGCGGTTCAGTTCATGTATCTCATTTGTTCGTCTTTAGGTTGGATTCATTTAGTTCTGTACCGGCCTCTTTTTAATCATATATTTCAGACTTCTATTGGACATTCAAAAAGAGCTTGTGATATGGTCAAACTTGTATAAATCCATCAAAAAATAAATAGGAGCGAAAACATGACAAAAGCAAAATTATGTTTTATTGGTGCAGGCTTTCACGCATCAACGAACATTTACCCCTCTGTTATTGAAGCGGGAGCAGAAATTAAAGCAATTTCCACACGCAGTATCGAAAGATCAAAAACTGCTCTTCAACGATTTGGGAGCAGCGGTACGCCGTACGATGATTATAAGAAAATGCTAAAGCAAGAAAAGTGCGATGGAGTAGTGGTTGTGGCACAGCCTGAAGATCATCCTGCTTTGGTGCTGGATTGCATTCGAGCAGGACAAAATGTTTATGTGGACAAGCCTTTGGGGATGAATAAAAGAGAAGCAAAAGAGATTTCAGATGCTGCTAAGCAAGCTGGCGTAAAAGTTATGGTAGGTTTTATGAAGCGCTATGCGCCTTGTTATATGAAGTTAAAAGAATTAATTGAAGAAGGTAGCCTAGGAAGTGTCCGTTCATTTCAAGCAAGATTTGCTGTAGACAGTACCACTTTTTGTAAAGATGAAGAGCAGTTTATGAAGCTTGCTGCCATACATATTGTTGATCTCGTCCGTCACTTGTTCGGCGAAGTCGTTCACGTGACAGGGTTCAGAAATAATCATGGTGAATATATTTCAAATAGTATTTCGCTGAAGTTTGACAATGGCACTGTAGAGAGCCTGTATTTTACTGGCATGACAGCATGGTCTCGAGAAAGTGAAAACTTATTAGTGCCATTTGACGATGGCTTTGCTTTTGTTGACGAAATAAATTCATTAACTATTCACGAATCCCAGACTTTTGATGAATTACCGTGGAAATCATTAAAAGAAAACGATCGTGTGTTTACACCTTCTGCTTCACCGATGTCGGGAGCTTACCGAGATCTTTACCTTCGTGGTTTTGTTGGAGAGATGGCTCATTTTATTGAGTGTTGTACAAATGACCAAGAACCTCTTTCCAGTGGGAGCGACAATGTAAAAACGATGAGATTATGTGATCAAATACTGTCATCTTTAATGTAAAGAAAGCTTTAAAGAAAAGAATGTACGATGAATAGCTTACTGTAAATTATGTAAATCATACTAAATAATGTTATGATTAGACAGGTCGTATAAACGAAAGCATTTACCTTTCATAAGATTACAAAACGTTTCAATCTTATTACATATGTTTAAAATTAGCCTAAATGGTTTCTTTTTACGCCTATATCATATACAATGCCCCCTAGATGATTTTTTCGAATAGCTAATAATCGTTTGGGATTATGAAAGGAGATTAATCATGAGAAAACTGATGTATACATTGCTCATTGGGTTAATTGCTGCAGCTTTAACAGCTTGTGGTTCAAACGATGATGCAAAGCAATCAAAGAACGATGATCAAAAAACTGCACAAACTGAGAAGCAAAAAGAGGCTCAGGAAAAGCAGGAAAAGCAAGCAAAAGAAATGCAGAAGAAATTAGATAAACAAAAAGTAGATGAAAAGAAAACCGTAGCAGTTGTAAACGGTAAAAAAGTTTCGGGTGAAGAATATAATGCAGCCCTGGCTACATCACAAAATCAGTACCAACAAATGGGACAAGACCCAACTTCTAAAGAAGCAGCTAAACAAGTAAAGCAGCAAACAATTGACAATTTAGTAGGTCAAACGCTGCTATTGCAAGAAGCTGAAAACAAAGGCTATAAAGCAACTGATGAAGAAGTAAATAAAAAGTTAAAAGAAACGAAAAAGCAGTTCAAAACAGATAAACAGTTCAAAGCGGCTTTAAAAGATGCAGGAATCACTCAATCACAATTAAAGTCTGAGCTGGCTGACAGCATTAAATATCAGCAGTACGTAGATAAAGATATCCAAACACCTGAAGTAACAGATAAGGAAATTCAAGATTATTACGATCAATTTGCAAAACAAAGCCAAAGTCAAGCAAGCGGCAGTAAAGAACAATCTCAAATGCCAAAGCTTGAAGACGTAAAGCCTCAAATTAAGCAGCAGCTTGAACAACAAAAGAAACAAGAAGCATTACAGAAAAAAGTTGAAGAACTTAAGAAAAATGCAAAAGTTGAAGTGAAGCTTTAAATACAAATGAAACGGCCCTTTAAAGGGCCGTTTTTTTGTTATGTACATTTATTGCTTCTTGTCAGTAAAAAGGGGTGCGTGAAAGATTTTAATGTATTTTGACTTATAAGGTAAAAAGTGTTCTGATGGTTTGCCTTTCATCCTATACTTTCCTTATATAGATATAAGAGAAATTGGGGGAGTCGATAAATGAAAAAGGTGGCTGTTTTTTTTGTTGGGCTTGTTTTTTTACTCGCAGGGATGGGTCTGACAGGCAATGCTTCTGCGGCGTCAAATCAACTTATTATCATTAATAAATCTACTAACACCCTTGCTTTTTATAATGGAGGAAAATTAGTAAAGACGTTCAAAGTTGCGACAGGGAGGCAGATGAGTTATACACCAGAGGGTACTTTTAGCATTGTGAATAAAATTAAAAACCGGCCTTATTATAAAGACAACATTCGCGGAGGAGATCCTAGGAATCCACTAGGTGATCGCTGGCTAGGATTAAATGCGCGCGGAACGTATGGGACCACGTACGCTATTCATGGAAATAATAATCCAAGTTCTATCGGAACCTACGCAAGTTCAGGGTGCATTCGTATGTATGATGAAGAGGTACGCTGGCTGTTTGACCGCGTTCAAACCGGTACAAAAGTGGTTATTGGTCAATTTCATTCTCAAAGTTTTGATTCAATCGCTATTAAAAACAAATACAAAATAAGCAGTACTCCAGTTGCCCAGAATCTTTGTAAAACGAAAAAGCTCTCAAAAGGCCAAATTGGTTTTGTAACGATTCAATCACCGATGGTTTTGTTAAAAGAAGAACAAGGAAAATGGGTAAAGATTCGTACGTTAAATCGCGGTGAACGTTACAATGTATATAAAATAGATGGCATTAAAGTCTCTTTAGGACCAGGATTTATTGAAAATTACCCTAATAAAAAAACATCCATAAAATTAGATATTTGCAAATAGAAAATGAGGCTGGGACAAAAGTATTTTAGCCTAAGTGAAAAACGAACCATTGATCAGAATTTTGATTCTTGGTTCGTTTTTTTATTATGGTGAACGCAGGTTTCATCTGTTTCGTTCCTTCTAGCAGTTGATGGGAGGATGAAGACTCCTGCGGCAGCCCGCGGAAAGCGAAGTCTTGCACGGAAGTCAACAGTGGTGTCACAAGCTAATGTATCCATTTGTTCGTCTTTAGATTGGATTTATTTCGTTATGTCTCACCCTCATTTTTTGAATTTTTAATAATGTTTATTATAATAAAAAACAGGGAAACTAATTGCCTAATGAAGAGAGAGAAAGGGTTGTTTGAGCGTATGTCTACAATAGACTTATCAAAATTCGAGAAAAAAATGATTATTCGTAACATCAAACCGGACGATATAGATGAAATCTTAGCACTTCAAAAGCTATCATTCCCCGGAATGGATCCGTGGAAAAAAGAACAGCTTGAAAGTCATCTGGCCATTTTTCCAGAAGGACAAATATGTGCAGAGTACGACGGGGAAATTATCGGATCTTGTTCCAGCTTGATTGTGAACTTTGATGAGTACGATGATCAGCATACGTGGGACGATATTACAGACGAAGGATACATTACAAATCATAACCCGGAAGGCTACAATCTGTATGGAATTGAAGTAATGGTTCATCCAAAGTATCGCGGCATGAAAATAGGACGCCGCTTATATGAAGCGCGTAAAGATTTAGCACGTGAATTGAACCTTAAAAGTATCATCATCGGAGGAAGAATTCCTAATTACCATAAGCATTCAGCTGAAATGTCGCCTAGAGAGTATGTAGAGCAAGTTATTCATCATAAAATTTATGATCCAGTACTATCTTTTCAGCTAATGAACGGATTTACGCTTATGCGTATAAACCCTGGTTATCTTCCTGATGACCTAGCTTCTAATAAGTATGCAACGCTGATGGAATGGAACAACGTAGATTATGTTCGCCGTTCAAAACGCCATTTTAAAACATCATTCCCAGTGCGTATTTGTGTTGTTCAGTATATGATGAAACAGATCAATTCATTTGAAGAGTTTGCAACACAGGTAGAATATTATACAGATGTTGCTTATGATGCAAAAGCCGACTTCTGCGTATTCCCGGAAATTTTCACAACTCAGCTCATGTCTTTCTTGAATGAAAAAATTCCAAGCAAAGCGGTTCAGCGCGTAGCAGAATATACGGAAGAGTACATTGAGTTATTTACTAACTTAGCGGTTAAATATAACGTAAATATTATTGGAGGATCCCACTTCGTCGAAGAAGATAATGGAGATATCTTTAATATTGCCTATCTATTCCGCCGAGATGGAACAATTGAAAAGCAGTACAAAGTGCATATTACACCTAATGAAAGAAAATGGTGGGGAATTAGCCCAGGAGATAAAGTTGAAGTGTTTGATACAGATTGCGGGAAAATTGCGATCCAAATTTGCTATGACATTGAATTTCCGGAGCTTGCTCGTATTGCTACAGATAAAGGTGCAAATATTATTTTTACACCATTCTGTACGGAAGATCGTCAAGGCTATCTGCGCGTAAGATACTGCTCTCAGGCTCGTGCGATCGAAAACCAAATTTATACGGTTATCGCAGGTACGGTTGGAAATCTGCCTGAAACAGAAAATATGGATATTCAGTACGCTCAGTCTGCTATTTTTGCACCGTCTGACTTTGAATTTGCACGAGACGGTATTGTAGGAGAATGTAACCCTAATATTGAAATGGTGGTTATTGGAGATGTAGATTTAGAAATTCTTCGTCGCCAGCGTCAATCAGGAACGGTTCGTCAATTAAAAGATCGACGCCATGACGTTTACAATATTAAATATAAAAAATAACGCAGTTTCTAAAAACATCATGCAAATGCATGGTGTTTTTTATTTCAACTTTTGCCATAATAAAAACTATTACAATGAATTTTGTGGACTAACCATGGAAAAGAGGGGAAAACATGAGTTTTCATGGACAATCGGTATTACCCGCTGTTCGAGATATGAAGCAATTGGAAAATTTTTTAGTAAGCAATTACGAGTACGGAGTTCTTTTAGACAATCAAGTGGGCATGCTAAAAGGAATTATGAGAGAGGTTCATAAGCATGAAAAAAAGCTAATCATTCATTTAGACTTAATTCATGGCTTAAAGCACGATGAGTATGCGGTTGATTTTTTGTGTCAGGAGTTTAAGCCTGCGGGGATTATTTCGACAAGAACAAACGTCATTTTAAAAGCTAAACAAAGAGGAATCTATGCCATTCAACGGGTCTTTTTATTAGACAGCACGGCTTTGAAGAAAAGCTACGAGTTAATGAAGAAAGTAAAACCCGATTATATTGAGCTTCTTCCTGGAATTGTGCCCACTTTAATCCAAGAAGTCAAAGCTGAAACAGGCATTCCAGTGTTAGCCGGAGGTTTAATACGAACCGAAGAAGAAGTTCGTAATGCTTTAGGAGCTGGGGCTTCTGCTGTTACAACATCAAATAGAGAACTGTGGAGTATTTCAACTTAAAAAAACTGTTTGACAACGCTTTCATCATCTAGTAAACTTCTAGATAAGTTAATAGTTGTGAGGGAGAATAGGAGATCCACGGTATAGCCTTTTAATGATTTTATTAGGGGGATGTATGGTGGATTTTCTTATTTTCTTGTAATGTTAACCGTGTTTATACAAAGGGGAGGTATTTATATGCAAGCATTTTTAGGAGAAGTAATTGGAACAATGATACTAATTATCCTTGGCGCTGGTGTATGTGCGGGCGTCAATTTAAAAAAATCGTTTGCTGCTAATTCAGGATGGATCGTTATCACAATGGGGTGGGGAATGGCAGTAGCCATGGCAGCATATGCGGTTGGTAATATGAGTGGAGCACACTTAAACCCAGCGCTAACAGTAGCGCTTGCTATTACAGGTGATTTTCCATGGTCGCAAGTACCGATGTACATTTTAGCTCAGTTTATTGGAGCGATTCTTGGTGCAACAGTTGTTTATTTACACTATCTTCCACACTGGAAAGAAACAAAAGATGCTGGTACAAAACTAGGCGTATTTGCAACGGGGCCAGCAATTGCGAACCCATTTGCAAACGTTTTAAGTGAGGCGATTGGAACATTTGTATTAGTAGTAGGAATTTTAGCAATTGGAGCAAATAAATTTACAGATGGATTAAATCCTTTAGTAGTAGGATTTTTAATCGTAAGTATTGGTTTATCATTAGGAGGAACAACGGGGTATGCTATCAACCCTGCTCGTGATTTAGGACCTCGTATTGCTCATGCTATCTTGCCGATACCGGGTAAAGGCAGCTCGAACTGGAAATATGCTTGGGTGCCAGTAGTGGGGCCTCTATTAGGCGGATCAATTGGCGCAGTCTTTTATCAAGCAGCATTCTTAAATAAAATGTCTAACAGCTTATGGATTGTCTTAAGTATTGCAGTGATTGTTTTAGCGGTTATCTACGCGGTTTCTAAACAAAAAGCAGCGCAAATTCAATCAGCAGTAGTACCGAAAAAATGAATGCGCTTTACCATCTAACTATGTACAATAAAGAAACGACACTATACAGAGAATAGGGGATATTGATATGGAAAAATTTATTTTATCTTTAGACCAAGGAACAACGAGCTCACGAGCAATGTTATTTAATAAAAAAGGTGAAGTTGTGCATGTAGCTCAAAAAGAGTTTACACAGTACTTTCCAAAACCAGGTTGGGTAGAGCATAATGCAAGTGAAATTTGGGGTTCTATCCTTGCTGTTATTGCATCTTGTCTATCTGAGTCAGGCGTTCACGCGGACCAAATTGAAGCAATTGGGATTACCAATCAGCGTGAAACAGCCGTAGTATGGGAAAAAGCAACAGGAAAACCCGTGTATAATGCTATCGTATGGCAGTCTCGACAAACGTCTGGTATTTGTGAAGAGTTAAAAGCAAAAGGATTAAACGATACGTTCCGCGACAAAACGGGGTTATTAATTGACGCATACTTCTCTGGAACAAAAGTAAAGTGGATTTTAGATAACGTAGAAGGTGCACGAGAAAAAGCGGAAAACGGTGAATTGTTGTTCGGAACAATCGATACATGGTTAATTTGGAAGTTATCAGGCGGAAAAGCGCATGTAACGGATTACTCAAATGCCTCTCGCACGCTTATGTTCAATATCTACGATTTAAAATGGGATGATGAACTGCTAGATATTTTAGGAGTACCGAAATCTATGCTTCCAGAAGTAAAGCCTTCTTCTGAAGTATACGCTCATACAGTAGATTATCACTTCTTCGGTCAGAGCATTCCAATTGCGGGAGCAGCAGGAGATCAGCAAGCCGCTTTATTTGGACAAGCGTGCTATGAAAAAGGAATGGCGAAAAACACGTATGGAACAGGCTGCTTTATGCTCATGAATACAGGTGAAAAAGCAGTTAAGTCGGATCACGGTTTGTTAACTACATTAGCATGGGGGATCAACGGCAAAGTAGAATACGCGCTTGAAGGCAGTATTTTTGTAGCAGGATCTGCTATTCAGTGGCTTCGCGACGGTTTAAGAATGTTTAAAAATGCGTCTGAAACTGAAAACTATGCAACAAGAGTAGAATCGACAGACGGCGTATATATTGTGCCAGCTTTCGTAGGACTTGGAACACCTTATTGGGACAGCGATGTACGTGGAGCGATGTTTGGATTAACTCGCGGTACAAAAAAAGAACACTTTATCCGTGCAACGCTTGAATCATTAGCTTATCAAACAAGAGACGTATTAAGCGCGATGGAAGCAGACTCTGGAATTACATTAAAAACATTGCGTGTAGACGGAGGAGCAGTTAAGAATAATTTCTTAATGCAGTTCCAAAGTGATGTGTTAAATGTTCCTGTTGAGCGTCCTCAAGTGAATGAAACAACCGCTCTTGGGGCAGCATATTTAGCGGGTCTTGCGGTCGGCTACTGGAAAGATTGTGATGAAATTGCGAAGCAGTGGAATATGGAAAAATCTTTCGAACCAAATATGGAAGAAGAACAACGTGAAGAATTATATAGCGGCTGGAAAAAAGCCGTACATGCAACAATGGCTTTTAAGTAATTATTTGATGAAAATCCTTTAATTAAAAGCGCATGTATGATATAATGTATTCAAGTTAATAAATTGGTTGGAGAATCGGAGAGACCACAGATCCATATGTAGGCATACTATATATGTGATTTGTGGTCTCTCTTTTTGTATATTGGAAAATTTTGATATCTTTGAAAAATGAAAGGGGAATGACGTATGTTTTCAAGTCAAACACGTTCGAATAAATTGGTAGACATGACACAAAATCAATATGATTTATTAGTAATTGGTGGGGGAATTACTGGGTCAGGTATTGCACTTGATGCGACTCATCGAGGCATGAAAACGGCATTAGTTGAAATGCAGGATTTCGCAGCAGGAACATCTAGTCGTTCAACGAAGCTTGTTCACGGCGGTCTACGCTATTTAAAACAGTTTGAAGTTAAAATGGTAGCCGAAGTTGGTAAAGAACGTGCCATTGTATATGAAAATGGCCCTCATGTAACGACTCCGGAGTGGATGCTGTTACCTTTCCATACGGGTGGAACATTTGGGAAATTCTCAACTTCAATTGGACTGCGCGTATATGATTTCTTAGCAGGGGTAAAACGTGCAGAGCGCCGCAAAATGTTTAGCGCAGAAGAAACGCTTAGACGCGAGCCACTGGTGAAATCTAAAGAGTTAAAAGGCGGCGGTTACTACGTTGAATATAAAACAGATGATGCACGTTTAACGATTGAAGTAGCTAAAGAAGCTGCTGCAAGAGGAGCAGATTTAGTCAATTACACAAAAGTGGAAAACTTCATCTACGATAAAGGAAAAGTAGTAGGGGCTGTTGTTCGCGATCAGCTTACGAATAAAGAATATAATATCTATGCAAAAAAAATCGTCAACGCTGCAGGTCCATGGGTGGACACGCTGCGTGAAAAAGATAATTCAAAAAAAGGCAAGCAGCTTCAACTAACAAAAGGAATTCACTTAGTTATTGATCAAGAGCGCTTTCCGTTAAAACAAGCCATTTACTTTGATACACCTGACGGACGTATGGTATTTGCGATTCCGCGTGATGGAAAAACATACGTAGGCACAACAGACACGGTCTATAAAGAAGACGCTAGACATCCGCGTATGACTGTAAAAGACCGTCAATATGTTGTTGATGCAATTAACTATATGTTCCCAACGGTTGATATTACAGTAGACGACGTAGAATCAAGCTGGGCGGGTGTTCGTCCACTTATTCACGAACAAGGAAAAGATCCTTCTGAAATTTCGCGTAAAGATGAAATCTGGACATCAGAATCAGGTTTAATTACAATCGCTGGAGGGAAATTAACTGGGTACCGTAAAATGGCTGAAATTGTCGTAAATCGCGTAGCTGAAGATTTTAAAGCAGAAGGACGCGAATTTGAAAGCTGTCAAACTAAACATTTACCGATTTCTGGAGGTAATGTAGGAGGTTCAGGCGGGTTCCCAACGTTTGTAGAGCAAAAAGTCAAAGAAGGCATCAAACTAGGGTTATCACGTGACGCTGCTGAAAAGCTTGTAAAACGCTATGGCTCAAACGTAGACAAAGTATACCGCTACATGATTGAACGTCCGGATCAGCTAAAAAACAGCGATCTTCCAGCTAGTGTATTTTTGCAAATTCAATATGGTATCGAAGAAGAAATGGTTTCGAAACCAGTGGACTTCTTCATTCGACGTACGGGCGCTTTATTCTTTGATATCAACTGGGTAAGAAGCTGGAAAAAACAAGTGATTGCTCATATGGCCGAAGAGTTAAAGTGGACGCCTGAGCAAACAAAAACTTATACGGATGAATTAGAACAGCACCTTCATGACGCAGTTGTACCAGTAGATGAAAAAGTTAACCGTATGACAGGTATTTCATGATAAAATAAAAAAGTACCTCAAAATTTGTCAATACAGCCATAATATAATAGCAGGAAGTCAAATTTTGACGAAGAAATATAATATGACTGTTAAAAAAAGAGAAAGACGATTACTCGTTTTTCTCTTTTCATACATATTTACATTTATATAAGGGGGCTTTTTTTATGAGTTGGAAAGAAACGTATACATCTTGGATTAATCACCCAAATTTAGATCCTGAATTACGTCAAAATTTGGATGCAATCAAAGGTGATGAAAAACAATTAGAAGATAGTTTTTACAAAACATTGGAATTTGGAACAGGCGGAATGCGTGGAGAAATTGGAGCGGGTACAAACCGTATGAATACATATACAATCCGAAAAGCTTCTGAAGGCTTTGCTGAGTACATTAAACAAGCTGGCGAAGAAGCTATCAAGCAAGGCGTAGTCATTGCATATGATTCTCGCCACAAATCGCCTGAATTTGCGATGGAAGCAGCAAAAACATTAGCAAGCCACGGAATTAAAACGTATGTATTTGAAGAGCTAAGACCAACACCTGAACTTTCATTTGCAGTGCGTGAGTTAAACGCATTTGGAGGTATTGTTATTACAGCGAGCCACAATCCTCCTGAATATAATGGATACAAAGTATATGGTCCAGACGGTGGTCAGCTGCCGCCAAAAGAAGCTGATGAACTAGTTGGCTTTGTAAATGCTGTGGAAAATGAACTTACATTAGCTGTTCAATCTGAAGCGGAGCTAAAAGAAAAAGGTGTTATTGAAATGATTGGTTCAGCGATTGACGAAGCATACAATGAGAAGCTAAAAACGATCTTAATTAATCCAGAGCTAGCTTCTGAAATAGGTAAAGACTTAAAGGTAGTTTTTACACCTCTACATGGTACAGCTAATAAGCCAGTTCGCAACGCGCTTCAATCCATCGGTTACGGAAATGTTACGGTTATTGAAGAACAAGAACTTCCTGATCCGAATTTCTCGACGGTTAAATCTCCGAATCCTGAAGAGCCGGCTGCATTTGAATATGCTGTTCGTAAAGGAAAAGAAATTGATGCCGATATCTTAATCGCAACGGATCCAGATGCAGACCGTTTAGGAATTGCTGTCAAAGATCCAAGCGGCGAATATGCGTTATTAACAGGAAACCAAACCGGTGCTTTATTGCTTCACTATTTGCTTTCTCAAAAGAAAGAAAAAGGCGTGCTGCCTGCTAATGGCGTTGTGTTAAAAACGATTGTAACGTCAGAAATCGGCGCACAAATTGCTCGTTCATTTGGATTGCAAGTTGTTGACACTCTAACAGGTTTTAAATTTATCGGTGAAAAAATTAAGCAATATGAGCAAACGGGCGAGTATACATTCCAATTCGGCTATGAAGAAAGCTACGGCTATTTAATTGGTGACTTTGCTCGTGACAAAGACGCTGTACAAGCAGCCATTCTAGCGGTAGAAGCTTGTGCTTATTATAAAAAGCAGGGCATGACGCTATATGAAGCGCTTCAGCAAGTGTTTACTAAATATGGTTTCTATCGTGAAGGTCTGAAATCTTTAACGCTTAAAGGAAAAGAAGGATCTGAGCAAATTCAGCATATTTTGGCTACATTTAGAAATGAGCCTCCTACTGACATTGCAGGGTTAAATGTTTCGGTTGTAGAGGATTATACATTAAGTGAGCGCCAGCATATTAAAGCAGGAAAAGTAGAAGAGATTACATTACCAAAATCAAATGTATTAAAATATATCTTAGAGGACGGTTCTTGGTTCTGCCTTCGTCCGTCTGGTACAGAGCCAAAGGTGAAGTTCTATTTTGGCGTCGTGTCAGAAGATGAAGCAACGAGCATTGCCCATTTAGAAGCTGTACAAACAGCTGTAATGGGTGAAGTGGAGCATGTACTAGATAAAGTGAAAACGGTATAAAAATAAAGCCTGCTCAAACTTGAGCAGGCTTCTTTTAGGATACTTTATTTGATTGCGTATTTGACAAATATGAAGAAGATCGTAGGGCTTTATAAATTCTCGGAGCAAGCATAGCCCCAAGAACAGTGAAAATAAGATCCTTTACGGCAAACCACGACATAATCTTCCAAGCAGCTGCGTATGTCATTGCAGGAGCTTCAAGCCAGTAGTTAACCGCTATATACATATACGTAGTACCAATTAAATAAATAACGGCAATACCAACTAGCGATGAAATTAAAAAGATAGAAAAAGTCGGCTTGCCGCGCATTTCCATAATTTTTCCTGTGATAAATGCAGCGACAATATAAGAAAGCAAAAAGCCGCCGGTGCTTCCAAATAAAATACCAATTCCTGCTTTAAATTGAGCAAATACCGGAGCGCCGGCAATGCCAATTAATACATATACAATCATCGAAATAGAACCCATTCGGCTCCCAAGTAAAAGTCCTGCTAATATAACAAAAAAAGGCTGAAGCGAAAGAGGCACGCCGCCTACTTGTAAAAAAGGTGCCCAAGAAGTAATGTTTGCACCAATAGCCATAAGAGCTGCAAACATACCAGCTAATGTTAAATCTAATGTGCGAAACCTTTTAGTATTCATATATGTTCCTCCCAGTATGTACTGAAATATCTTAGCGTATGTACTGAAGATTGTACGTCGAATTCACTTTTATGTCAACGATAAAAATAAATATGTTTACATATATTATTTGATGTTTTTTGAAATAAAATATGCATATTTTTAGTGCAACATAAAAAAATAAAGAAGGGAATTCATCCCTTCTTTGTCCAAGTGTGTGTATCAAAAATACTAGTACAATGATTCTTCCAGAAGCTCCGGGTTGTGCTCCGAATATTCCGTTGCATGATCAATGTAGCGTAGTAAAGAATAGAGCTCTTCTTGAATGATGCGGTAGTTTCGTTCAAAATTGTAGGCGTGCAAAAAATGTTCAATCTTTTTTGAAAGAAAATCGTCGTCTGTTCGAACCATTAAAATTAATAAGTTATCCCATTGTGAACGGTGTGTGTAATATAAAGCTCGATCATAATCAATTACATCCATTAATAACGTTCCTCCTTTTGAGGAGTTGAAATTAGTGTATGATATTTGCGGGAATTCTTACGCTGTAAATGTTGGGCAAAAGACCAGTGCATAATTAAAAGAGGTTGTAGTCATTATGTAAGAAGAATAAACGTACAGCACCAGCTAAATGATAAGAAAGGCAAAGAATGATGCAGCGTAACACTTAAATTACATCCATTATTTAAGACAACTAAATAAAAATCCCCTTTTCTTGAAAAAATAAAGCTTCTTTTTGATGAAAACACATGAATTGACATGTTTGTACATAGATTGAAGTAAGGAGTGAAAGGGGGAGCTGTCGTGAAAGAAGCAGATTATAAGCAATTATACCGTGCGATTGATGAAATTACGGAAATAGCTAGCGGTTTCGGCCTGGATTTTTATCCGATGCGCTATGAAATTTGCCCGGCAGATATTATTTATACGTTTGGTGCATATGGGATGCCAACTCGTTTTTCACATTGGAGCTTTGGAAAACAATTTTACAAAATGAAATTACACTACGATCTTGGATTGAGTAAAATTTATGAATTAGTTATCAATTCAGATCCTTGTTATGCATTTTTATTGGATTCCAATGCGCTTATTCAAAATAAATTAATTGTAGCTCACGTGTTAGCTCACTGTGACTTCTTTAAAAATAACAGCCGTTTTGCCAACACGAAACGGGATATGGTAGAAAGTATGGCAGCGACCGCTGATCGAATTAAAGAATACGAAGTAAAGCACGGTAAGCGTGAAGTAGAAAAGTTTTTGGATGCTGTCTTATCGATTCAGGAACATATTGATCCGTCTCTTATGCGTGCCAAGCTTTCTTGGAGCATAGATGATGTAGAATCATCGGAAGAAGAAATCATTTCTCCTTATGATGATTTATGGAATTTGGATTATAAAGAAAAGAAAAAACCAAAACCTCCAAAGTCTTTTAAAAAATTTCCGCCTCAGCCTGAAAAAGACATCTTATTATTTATTGAAGAATACAGTCCTTATTTAGAGGATTGGCAGCGGGATATTTTAACGATGATGCGAGAAGAAATGCTTTATTTCTGGCCGCAGCTTGAAACAAAAATTATGAATGAAGGCTGGGCTTCTTTCTGGCATCAACGCATTATTCGAGAAATGGACTTAACGAGTGATGAAGCGATAGAATTCGCGAAGCTAAATGCAGGGGTTGTGCAGCCGTCCAAGACGGGAATCAATCCATATTATTTGGGATTAAAAATCTTTGAAGACATTGAAGAACGCTACAACAATCCAACCGAAGATATGATTCGCCGGGGCGTCGAGCCCGGGTCAGGAAGAGAGAAGATGTTTGAGGTACGTGAGGTTGAATCAGATATTTCCTTTATCCGCAATTACTTAACAAAAGATTTAGTTATGCGGGAGGATATGTACTTATTCCAAAAACAAGGAAAAGACTATAAAATCGTCGATAAAGAGTGGACAGAAGTTAGAGATCAGCTTGTTAATATGCGCGTAAACGGAGGATTTCCTTACATCACAGTAACCAATGGAGACTATTTAAAAAATGGAGAGCTCTATTTAAAACACTGGTATGAAGGAATTGAATTAGATGTTAAATACTTAGAAAAAGTGGTACCGTACGTTCATCAGCTTTGGGGCCGACCGGTTCATTTAGAAACGATGATGGAAGGCAAGCCAATTGCCTTCACGTATGATGGGAAGACAGTGCATCGAAAACATTTATAAAAAGGAGACCGCTTAAACAGCGGTCTTTTTGTGCTTCTGTAATTTTATTATCCATATAAATTGAAAAAATAAAATTACTATGCAATAATTTGGTGAGAATCATTTTCATTTAGAAAGGGAGATAAGATGTTTGTTGTAAACGCAAGTTTTGAAACGGAAAAGAAATTTGAAGAACGGCTCAAGCAAAAAGCTAAGAAAAACAAAACAGAAATTGAGGAAGCCAAAGGAAATTTATCGTTCGAATGCTGGAAAAAAGATTCCGCGGATAAAGTCGAATATATCTTTGTATCCAAGTGGGAAGAAAAACAGTTCTTTCAAGCTTGGATTTCAAGAGAAGAACATGTGAATGAACATAAAGAAGCGAATAAAAAGAAAACGAAAGCATTTTCTGAAGCTATGGAAATCAAGAAAACGCTGCGTTTTTATGAGGCGGTAGAAGAAGACATTCTTTCCTAAAAAAGCACGCTTGACTTTCATAAATGTTGTAACTATAATGATTACAACAAAATAGGAGTGAGAGTAATGAAAATTAGCAGTCGATTCACCGTGGCCGTTCACATACTGTCTTTAATTAAAGTAGATAGCAGTCATCCTAGTACTTCAGAGTGGATTGCTAGCAGTGTAAATACAAATCCTGTTGTTATAAGACGAGTAATTGGGATGTTAAAGAAAGCTGGACTTGTGGGCGTAAAAGCCGGAGCTGGCGGAGCTTATCTATTGAAAGATTTAGAAGAGATAACGTTGTTAGACGTTTATCGAGCGGTAGCGGCTGTGGAAGAAGGAGAATTGTTTCAAATGCATGAAAATCCGAATGTGGAGTGTCCTGTAGGAGCCAATATTCAAAGTGTCCTTGAATTGATTTTAAAACGTTCTCAAGATGCCATGGAACAAGTCTTAGCCGATGTGACGATGAAAGAATTAGTGACGGATTTAATAGCAAAAATAGATGCATAATAACATGCGTCTGTTCGTAAAAAAACGGAGAAACCCAGGTTTCTCCGTTTTTTTATAGCTTCACAATTGTTCGTCCTCGAGCTTGTCCTTTTAATAAAGTAGGAAGAACCTGAGGGAGATCTTGTAAAGAAACTTCCTGCTGAATGAAAGGTTCGAAGCTTTCAGGTTTAAAGTCATTAGCGAGTCTATTCCAAATCTCTTTTCGAGTAGGCATTGGACAGTAAACAGAATCGATGCCGAGTAAATTAATCCCTCTCAAAATGAAGGGAAAGACCGTTGTTGGCACTTTGCCTCCAGCTGTTAGCCCGCTGACCGCTACAGAGCCTCCGTACTGAATTTGACTGAGGACAGAAGCTAGGGGCTCTCCACCCACAGGATCCACTGCAGCGGCCCATTTTTGCTTGCCTAATGCTTTTAATTTGCCGTTATAAACGTCTTCACGCGCTACAATAGAGGAAGCGCCAAGCTCTTTCAAATAAGCTGCTTCCGAGCTTTTTCCTGTACTTGCTTCCACTGTGTAGCCTAATTTTGAAAGAATGGCAACCGCAAAGCTTCCTACACCTCCCGTAGCCCCTGTTACAAGCACAGAGCCGTTAGATGGACTAGTATGGTTTTCCTCTAAGCGATGCACAGATAAAGCAGCTGTAAAGCCAGCTGTTCCGATAATCATTGCTTCTTTTAACGTCAAATTTTCAGGAAGAGGGACAATCCATTCGCTGCGTAAGCGCGCATACTCACTGTAGCCTCCAAAGTGTGATACGCCAATGTCATAGCTTGTTGCGATGACACGATCACCTTCTTTAAAATCAGGGCTGTCAGAAGATACAACGATTCCTGCTAGGTCAATACCTGGAACAAACGGATAGCTTGTCACAATATTGCCGTTTGCGATGCTGGCTAAGCTATCTTTATAATTCACCCCTGAATAATGAACGCGAATAAGTACATCGCCTTCTGGCAAATCGTTTAGCGTCAGTTCTTGGACAGACGCCTCCACTTGTTCTTCACCTGTTTTATCTACTACTAATGCTGAAAATGATTGCTTCATTTTATTTCTCCTTTCTATACTGAGATGTATATGCCTATACATAGATTACCTTATTTCTATACCCATTATAGAAAATAGTAAAAGAAGTTCATAATACTTTGATTACCAAAGAGGCCATTTCATTATAAAATAGCGGTACAGCTATTACGTAGCGATACATAGAAAAGAGGAGAAGAGACATGAGCACAAACATATATTTTAACCATGATGCAGGGATTGATGATTTAGTATCCCTTTTTTTACTGCTGCAAATGGATGATGTAAAGGTAACGGGGGTATCTGTCATTCCTGCTGACGGATACTTAGAGCCAGGTATCAGCGCAAGCCAAAAAATTATTGATCGTTTTGGAAGTTATGATATCGAGGTAGCCAAATCTACTTCACGTGGTATGAACCCATTTCCAAAAGAATGGCGCATGCATACGTTTTATGTAGATGCACTGCCAATTTTAAATGAAAAAGGGAAAGTGCAAACAAAAATAAGTCAGCTGCCTGCTCATGATCATTTAATTGAAACATTGCAGCACACAGACGGAAAAACGACTTTATTATTTACAGGACCGCTAACTGATTTGGCAAGAGCACTTGAAAAAGCGCCTGAAATAGAAGAGAAAATTGATAAGTTAGTGTGGATGGGCGGTACATTTCAAGAAGTAGGAAATGTGCAGGAGCCTGAACATGATGGAACGGCGGAATGGAATGCTTTTTGGGATCCAGAAGCAGTAGCAAGAGTATGGGAAAGCAGCATTAAAATTGAGATGGTTGCTTTAGAAAGCACGAATCAAGTTCCATTAACGCCGGCTATTCGCCAAATGTGGGCTTCACTTCGCAGGTATGAAGGAGTAGACTTTGTAGGGCAGTGCTACGCGGCTTGCCCGCCGCTTGTGCATGTTGAAACCAATTCGACTTATTATTTGTGGGACGTACTCACAACAGCATTTACAGGGAATTCAACACTTGTGAAGGTAAAAACCGTTTCGAGTATTGTGTATACAGAAACACCAAGACAAGGAAGAACAGAAATTTCTGAAGAGGGACGACCTGTAGACGTCGTGTATGACGTCACAGCTGAAGCATTCTTTACGTACATTACAGATTTAATGAAAAAAGCAGTAGCCAAATAAAGAAAAAGGTTGCACGTGAAAATGTGCAACCTTTTTAATGAATCATATTCAAGAATTGACGTGTCCGCTCTTGTTGAGGATTTGAAAATATTTGATCCGGTGTACCTCTTTCCATAATGACACCTTGATCCATAAAAATAACTTCATCTGCTACTTCACGGGCAAAGCGCATTTCATGAGTTACCACCACCATCGTCATTCCTTCTTTTGCCAGGTCTTTCATCGCTTGAAGAACGTCTCCTACAAGCTCAGGGTCAAGAGCTGAAGTAGGCTCATCAAATAGCATAACTTTTGGGTCCATCGCCATTGCTCTGGCGATGCCAACACGCTGTTGTTGTCCGCCAGACAGCTGGAAAGGGTAAAAGTCGAGCTTATCGCCTAAGCCAACGCGTGTTAACAATTCTTTACCTCTTTTTTCTGCCTCTTGAGTAGAAACGCCTTTTACAATTACAGGACCTTCCATAACATTTTCAAGCGCACTTTTATGAGGAAATAAGTTATAGTTTTGAAAGACCATACCTGTTAGGCTTCGAAATGAAGTAATGTCTTTTTTACGAACAGGTTTGTTGAAATTCATGCTTTTTTTATCAAGTTCAATCGTGCCGTCTGTTGGGATTTCTAAAAGATTTAAGCAACGTAAAAAAGTAGTTTTACCCGATCCAGAAGGACCAATTAATACAATTACCTTGCCCTGTTCAACTTCTAAATCAATCCCTTTTAATACTTGCAAATCACCGAATGATTTATGCAAATTTTTGATATTAATCATATGAAAAACTCCTTTAGCTACTCGAAACGGTTATTTAGATACGTAACGATCTAGTCTTATTTCAATGCGTCCTTGGATAATGGATAAGATTGTACACATAATCCAGTACAAGAGCGCTGCTTCACTATAAAGAAGTAAAAATTCATAGTTAGTCGAAGCAATTTCTTGAGCTTTACGGAACATCTCAGAAACAAGAATAAGCGATGCAAGTGACGTATCTTTAATAAGGCTAATAAAAGAGTTAGATAATGGCGGAATCGATACACGTGCTGCTTGCGGTAAAATAATCCGTCTTAACGCTTGGGAATAGGTCATACCAAGTGAGTAGCCAGCTTCCCACTGTCCTTTAGGAATAGATTGAATCGCTGCTCGGATAATTTCAGATGCATACGCACCTACACTTAATGAAAATCCAATAATAGCAGAGATAAATGGGTCAATTGTTATATCTAAATTGGGTAAGCCGTAGAAAATAATAAATAATTGCACAAGCAGCGGTGTACCTCGAATAATCGATACATAGATGCGCGCAATTATATTTAAAACTTTTATAGATGATAAACGAGCCAAGGCTGTTAAGACAGCTAAAATGATACCGAGTACAAACGTGATTAATGTTAGTGGAATAGAATATTGAATAGCTCCCTTTAGCATTGGTAAGAGAGATGATTGAGCGATTGAAATCAATTGATTCAATCGCTCTCCATCAGGAAAAATATTATTTAGGAGAAACATCTTCGCCAAACCATTTCTTAGAAATTTTTGCGTATGTTCCGTCTTTTTTCATATCTTTCAATGCTTTGTTTACTTCATCCACTAACTTACCGCTGTCTTTTCTAAACATAAAGCCGCTTGCAGCACCATCGGATTTTTCATCCGCGATTTTGATAGGTGCGTTAGGGTGCTTTTTCTTATAGTCAAGGAACGATAATTTATCGTTGATTGTAGCATCAACACGGTTTGCGCTCATTAGTTCTACTGCTTGAGCAAAACCTTCAGCACTCGTAATGTTTGCACCATAAGATTGAGCCATGTCTTTGTAGTTACTTGTTAATGACTGTGCTGATTTTTTTCCTTTTAAATCTTTAAATGATTTGATATCTTTTTCGTCTTTACGAACAATTAATACGGCGCCTGACTGGATGTATGGGTCAGAGAAATCGTATTTCTTTTGACGATCTTCACGAATACCCACTTCATTAGCAATCATGTCAAAGCGTTTAGCATCTAATCCGGCAAACATGCCATCCCACTGTGTTTCTTTGAACTCAGCTTTTACGCCAAGACGTTTAGCTACTTCTTGAGCCAATTCTACATCAAACCCAGTTAGCTTTTGTTTGTCATCATGAAAAGTGAACGGAGGGTATGTACCTTCAGTTCCAATTGTTAATACGCCATCTTTTTTCACTTTATTATATAAATCCTCTTGTGAAGATTTATTGTCTCCATTGTTTGCTTCATTTTTTGAGCTAGAACCGCATGCGGCAAGCACAACTGTGAAAGCTAATAGTAGCGACAAAAGTGCAGCAAATTTCTTCATTTTCTAAACCCCCTAGTATTCTGATAGGAAATGATACTCTGTGATACTAAACAAGAACACAGCAAAAGTCAACAAAAAAAACTTATACGATTAATGTGACTTAAAATAAGGGAAATATACCTTCTATACACGGTTTGTCATAAGGATACAGAAAGATTTTAAAATTTGGATTAAGTGGATTTTTAAGGGATATTTGAGGAGTAAAAAGGAAGTTTCATGCGACGATTTTCTCTTTCATTTTTTCATGACTTTTGGTGCAATAAACATATAGTTAAATGTTAAGGTAGAAATAAATTCCTTATGGTACACTTAAAGAAGAATTTATGAAACGGAGCGATATGATGAAAGCCATAAACTTAATCTCAATTGCCTTTGGTGCTATCGCTGGTACATATGCGCGTTATTTGCTAAATCTTTCCTTATTATATACGGGCTATCCAATAGGAACGGTAATTGAAAACCTATTAGGAAGCTTCATACTAGGCCTATTAACAGGATTTTTTGCGTGGAAAAAGCCAAAAGAATGGATAAAGCTTGGACTAGGAGTTGGCGTGTGCGGCGGTTTTACAACGTATTCAACCTTTGCAGGAGACGTCATTTCTCTCACTCAGCACCATTTATTTTGGGGAGCCATTTATGTCATTGTCTCTTTAGTAGGTGGAATCCTTCTTGCTTTAGCAGGCTATCTATGCGGTGAAGCGGCAGGGAAAAATTTAGTGAAAGTACATGAGGTGAAGTAAATGAGCATAGTGAGCTTGGCACTTGGCGGGGCAGCTGGAGGAATATGCCGTTATCTTTTGGGTTTAAAAGTTACAAAAACAGTTTCAAACCCTCCTTTTCCAGTCTCAATGCTGTTTGTAAACTTGCTCGGTGCGTTTGGGCTTGGTCTTTTTTACGGTAGTTATTATGGAAAGGTTCCGAGTCATGCTTATGATGATTCAATATTTTTAATGATTGGCATTGGGTTTTTTGGTGCCTTTACCACTTTTTCAACGTTTAGTGTGGAAACCGTACAGTTAATTCGGGAAAAATCTTATCGGAAAATGTTGGCGTACGTGGGGATTTCAGCATTTGGAACAGTTGGTTTATTTACAGTCGGTTTACTGGCAGGAACGTTTTTATTATAAGTAAAGAGAACGTTTCTAGTAGGGAAAAACAAAAAGACGGAGAAGTAGAGAATGGATAGAAAAGCAGAAGTTTGGAAATACATTTTGTTGATTGTAGCTGTTGCAGGTCAGATCATTGGTTTTTTATTTTTATTTATAAATGTTGTGGCGGCATTTATTTTTTACGGTTTTTATATTCTAACTTTTATTATGTTACTCCTGCTGTTTATATGGGATCGGAAAAAGGAAAAAGACAAAGAAGAATTTGACGACTATACCGATTACTAACTATATAAAAAGCAGAATGATTCGGTGCGCCGGGCCTCTTAGTAAAGAAGCTTAAAAGATACATCTATAAAAGGAAGAGAGCCGTAAGAGCATAAAGAGATATTGTATTTACATCTAGTTGTGTTATAATTTTAAGTGCAAAAACAAAATCAATAAATAGCAATCACTAGGGGAGCTTTTTGAAGCTGAGACGGATGTATTTCGGACCCTTTGAACCTGATCTGGTTTGGACCAGCGTAGGGAAGTGGCGATCATGTTTACATAACGATGCATGCTAACCACTCTACGTTGTAGAGTGGTTTTTTGTATGTAATAAAGCCCTCTGCACAAGATGAAGTGATTGAAATTTCTCTTTATTCTGAGTGGAAAGGTTTCGATCATGTGGATATTCCTAAATTTCATGTCATTACAACAGATAAGCAGCCAATCGAAGAGCTTCAAAAAATTTTAACGGCTATCGCGCCTTTTGCGGGCGCCATTCATATTAGAGAAAAAAAGAAAACGGCAAAGCAGATTCAATGTTTACTAGAAAGCCTACCATTTTGTCGCTCTAAAATTATTGTGAATGACCGAGTTGATGTAGCGCATGCTTTAAAAGCAAAAGGTGTACAGCTTGCCTATCATAGTTTAGACGTTTCGTTTGTTATAGACGCATTTCCTTCTCTTATTGTTGGAAAGTCAGTTCACTCTGTGGAAGAGGCTTTAGAAGCTGAAAAAGATGGTGCTCACTACATTTTATACGGACATATTTATTCAACACATTCAAAAAAAGAATTAAAAAGTCGAGGGATAGCGGCACTAAAAGAAGTAGTAGACGCTGTGCAGATACCGGTTATTGCCATTGGAGGAATTACACCTGTAAATGCCAAAGAGGTACTTCAAACAGGAGCACACGGTATAGCCGTGATGTCTGGTGTCATGCTTGCGCAAGATCCCCTGAAAGCGATTAAACAATATTCTCATATATGGACATCTGGAGGTGGAGAAAATGAAGCAGCATTATGATGTACTGTTAATCGGAGGAGGTATAATCAGCTCTTCTATCGCTTATCATTTGTCAAAACAAGGAGCGTCAGTAGCTATTCTTGAACGCAATCAAGTTGGTTGTGAAGCTTCAAGTGCAGCCGCTGGTATTTTAGGTGCTCAAGCTGAAATTGATGAAGAAGGTCCTCTTTTAGACCTTGCTATTAAGAGCAGAAGCATGTTTCCTGAACTGGTGAAGGAACTAAAAGAAAAAACGGCTATCGACGTAGAGCTCATTCAAAAAGGCTTATTAAAAGTCGCTGTAACAGAAGAAGATGCACACGTATTAAAGAAAAAAGCCGCTCAGCACCACCGGTGGGACAAAGATGTAAGATGGATCGATGTAAAAGAAGCGCGTTTGTTAGAACCCGGGCTCTCTCCAGACATATACGGAGCCATTACAATACCGGGAGACGGCCAGCTAGCTCCGGCTAAGTTAACACAAGCTCTTGCTCATGGAGCCTTGTATCACGGAGCAGATGTATTCGAATACTGTGACGTTCACTCTCTGATTATGGAAAATGAAACAGTAAAAGGGGTACAGACGTCCAAAGGCTCTTTTTATGGAGAAAAAGTAGTGATTGCAGCAGGCTCATGGGCTAAACGCTTTATTTCTTCTGAACATTTAGGCGAGGTGTTTCCTGTAAAAGGAGAGTGTATTGCTCTGCAAAGTTATAAGCCCCTGCTTTCTAAAACGATTTTTTTAGATGAAGGTTTTTACTTAGTCCCTAAGACTGGTGGAAGAATCGTAATCGGGGCAACTAAGCTGCAGCATGATTTTACTAAGACCGTTTCTGCACAAGGTATTCAATTTTTGCTGAATAAAGCTTCTGCGCTTCTGCCGGCCATTAAAGAAGCCACATTTGAAAAAGCATGGGCTGGTCTTCGTCCACAAACAAATGATGGCTGGCCTTATTTAGGAGAGCACCCTGAAATAGCGAATCTGCACATGGCTTTTGGCCACTACCGAAACGGTATTTTATTAAGCGCTGCAACTGGAAAAATTATGGCTGATGCTTTGTTAGGGAAAAAGCCAAATCATTCATTCTTTACATCATTTCAGCTAACGAGAGCAATGGAGGGAGTTCATTGAATCTAATTATTAACGGTAAGACCGTCACTGTCGGAGATGAAATTGAAACGGTCGAGCACTTGCTGCAGGCTCAGAGTCTGCATGAGCGAGTTGTAATTGTTGAATTAAACAAGAATATTTTGCAAAAAGAAGAACATAGCGATGCATGCTTAAAAGATGGAGATACATTAGAAGTTGTTTCATTTGTTGGAGGAGGATGAAGAGTATGTTAAAAATTGGACAATATACATTTAATTCACGTTTATTATTAGGAACAGGGAAATTTCCGGACTTTACGACTCAGCGTCAAGCGGTAGAAGAGTCGGAAACAGAAATTTTAACATTTGCTGTTAGACGAATGGATATTTTTGATCAAAATCAGCCTAATTTATTAGAAGCACTTGATGTGAAGCGTTTCACTCTTTTGCCTAACACTGCTGGAGCAAAAAATGCAGAAGAGGCCGTACGTATTGCTAAATTAGCAAAGGCTTCTGGACTTTGTGACATGGTGAAAGTAGAAGTAATTGGATGTGATAAGACGCTGCTTCCTGATCCAGTTGAAACATTAAAAGCTAGTGAAGAACTGTTAAAAGAGGGCTTTACCGTTTTACCTTACACATCAGATGATGTTTTACTTGCGCGTCGTTTAGAGGAGTTAGGCGTACATGCCATTATGCCAGGAGCGTCGCCTATCGGTTCAGGTCAAGGTATTATTAATCCGTTGAACATGCGTTTTATCATTGAACAATCAACCGTTCCAGTAATTGTAGATGCAGGTATTGGAACGGCTTCAGACGCAGCTCAAGCTATGGAGCTAGGAGCAGATGGTGTGTTATTAAATACAGCTGTTTCAGGAGCAAAAGATCCTGTGAAAATGGCTCGTGCTATGAAGCTAGCGATTGAGGCAGGAAGAGCAGCATTTGAAGCAGGACGTATTGAAAAGAAACAATATGCAACGGCAAGCAGTCCAACAGAAGGGATGAGTATCGGTTGATTAATCGTTATTCCCGCCAAGAATTGTTTCAACCTATTGGAAAAGGCGGACAGCAGCAAATTCAAGAAAAGCATGTTCTGATTGTAGGAGCAGGTGCTCTTGGAACAGGGAACGCCGAGGCCCTTGCACGAGCGGGAGTAAAGAAAATAACGCTCATTGACCGCGATTATGTAGAGTGGAGTAACCTTCAGCGTCAGCAATTGTATAGTGAAAAAGATGCTGATAAAAGAATCCCAAAAGCAGTTGCCGCTAAAAAAAGGCTTCACGATATTAATCATGATGTAAAAGTAGAAGCCCACGTAGCGGACGGTACCCCTCAAGTTTTAGAACAGCTTGTTGAGGGGGTAGATGTTATGATTGATGCAACCGATAATTTTGACACACGCCTTGTAATGAATGATTTATCACAAAAATATGATATTCCTTGGATTTACGGAGCATGTGTAGGAAGTTACGGAATTAGTTATACTATCATACCAAGTGAAACACCGTGTTTATCCTGTTTGCTTGAATCTGTACCGCTTGGAGGGTTAACATGTGATACAGTGGGGATTATTAGTCCTGCTGTACAAATGGTAGTCGCTCATCAAGTAACAGAGGTGTTAAAAATATTAGTTGGAGACTGGAATGCGCTCAGGAGGGAACTTGTTTCGTTTGACGTATGGAAAAATGAGTATACGAGCATCAATGTGAACGTATTTCGCAAATCTGCTTGCCGCTCATGCGGCAGTGAACAAACGTATCCCTTTTTACAATATGAAAATCAAACGAAAACAGCTGTGCTATGCGGAAGAAACACGGTACAAATCCGTCCGGGCAAATCAGCCAAGCAGCCGCTGCAGTCTTTAGGTGAACGATTAAAAGAAAAAGGATATAAAATTGAACAAAATCCGTATCTGCTTTCTTTTTATGTAGATGATTACCGTTTAGTGATGTTTCAAGACGGGCGCGTCTTTGTCCATGGAACAAACGATATAGTAGAAGCAAAGTCACTTTATCATCGGTATATTGGGTAAGAAAGAGATGGAGGTTTCAAGCATGACAGTACCAAAAGCATTAACCATTGCTGGATCAGACAGCGGTGGAGGAGCAGGCATTCAAGCAGATTTAAAAACATTTCAAGAGCGTGACGTTTTTGGCATGTCTGTTATTACAGCTGTGACTGCACAAAATACAGTTGGCGTTCAAGGAGTTTATCCTTTAGAAGTAGAAGCAGTTGAAACGCAGTTAGATTCAATTGCGACTGACTTATTTCCTAATGCAGTGAAGACAGGTATGTTGTTCAGTGCTGATATTATTTACGCAGTGGCTCGTAAAATCAAACAGCACGGACTGCAAAATGTTGTAGTTGATCCCGTTATGATTGCAAAAGGCGGTCAATCTCTTCTTCAAAGAGAAGCTATACAGGCTCTAAAAGAATTATTGCCCCTTTGTGAAGTCATTACGCCGAACATACCGGAGGCGGAAGTCATCACGGGGAAAGAAATTCACACGATTGAAGACAGAAAAGAAGCGGCAAAACAGATGCATGAGCTAGGTGTAAAGCACGTGGTAATTAAAGGCGGACATGACCAATCTCATCAGGATATGATTGATCTAGTGTATGATGGTCATACGTATGTTGAAATCAAGCATGAAAAGATGAATACAAAGCATACACACGGGACGGGATGCACGTTTGCTGCTTGCGTCACGGCTGAACTAGCGAAAGGCAAAAGCGTAGTTGAAGCAGTTCAAACCGCTTCGGATTTTGTTCACTATGCGATTAAGCATACGCTTGAACTTGGTTCGGGACACGGTCCTACTAATCATTGGGCGTATAGAAAATACTTTCGTTCAAATATATAAAAAAACGTGCCTACAATCTAGGCACGTTTTTTATGAAGAAGGAATATGTGTCGGAATTTCTCCATCGATGCCTAAATAATAATGTCTAATGGGCTTTAAATTATCATCAAGCTCATACACAAGCGGTACGCTTGTGGGAATATTCAAGTTCGCAATGCCATCAGGTGAAATGTTATCCAAATACTGCATCAGAGCTCTAATCGTATTACCGTGAGCGGAAATAATAACCTTTTTGCCAGCTTTAATAGAAGGAGCAATAGTTTTGTTCCAATATTCTAGAACCCGCTTTTCTGTATCGGCTAAGTTTTCCGTTACAGGAAATTGTCCCTTGGCTAATTCCTTATACTTAGGGTTGGAAGCTTCATAGCGAATATCTGTTGTCTCTAAAGCAGGAGGGCGTTCGTCCATCGACCTTCTCCACAAATGCACCTGCTCTTCTCCAAATTTTTTTGCGGTTTCTTCTTTGTTCAAACCTTGAAGAGCCCCGTAGTGTCGTTCATTCAGTCTCCAAGATTTATATACAGGAATCCACATGAAGTCCATTTGATGTAAGACAATCCATAGAGTACGAATGGATCGTTTTAAAACAGAAGTATAGGCGATATCAAAAGCATATTCGTTTTTTTTTAGCACTTTTCCGGCTTCTCGCGCTTCTTGCAATCCATTTTTAGAAAGGTCTACATCCGTCCAGCCTGTAAATTTATTTTCAAGGTTCCATACGCTTTGTCCATGCCTAATCAACACAAGTTTTATCATCATGTTCTCCTTTCAACAGTGACTAAGGACTCTATTCTTTTTTATTATGAGAAGGAAAGTGTTTTTTATCCTAAAGCCGGGGAAAGGAGTTTTTAACATTTAGAAAAAGTGATGCTGAAAAGTAAAGCTTTAACTTTTTTACGCATATGATAAAAATAAAAAAGGGAAGGGAAGATAGTGGATGAGTGACCAAGAACGTCAGATTCAAGCGCTGCACGGCCAGATTGAAGATTTAAAAGAAGAAATTTATCAGATGAAGCTTGATATTAGCACATTAGAGAAAGAAAAAGGAAAGCCTGTTTTGACACCGTCTCTCGTTGGTCAAATAGGAGGTTTTGTTCTAGGTGGATTAGCTATAATTGGTATTTTTTGGATGTAGAACTTTTCGTTTTGAAAACGAAAAGTTCTCCTGATTTTTCAATAAGCAATTCCAACGCGGCATTTTGGGAATTTTTGAGCCCATATTTCATGGTAGGTAAAGTGAGCGGTATCTCCCGTTGAAATTTTAACGGCATCTGCTGGCAAAATATCTTTTTCCACTCGGTATGTGCCTGTTACTTCACCATCAGGCAAGTAGGTTGGGCATATAACGGTCCAGTTTAGGTCACTTTCCTTCAAGTGTAAGTATCCTTTTAAATGATCTTCTGCTGCTCTGGTCGTTTTACGCTTCGATTCATTTGATTGAAAACGATACTTTTCCGGTTCTGTTCGTGACTGTAAAATACCTGCAGTTCCGATAGTAAGAATACGATGAACGCCGTAATGCTTCATGCTGTTTATAATAAGCGGAATACTTTTTGAAATGGTCTCTGCACCATCTGTATTTAACGCGCTGACTACGATATCTTGGTGCTTGAGGGCAAAGCTGATATTTTCTTGATCAAGGACATCGCCTTGTAAGATATGTAGGTTTGGATGACTAATCTTTAGCTTATTGCGGTCTCTAACAAGTACCGTAACGTCGTTTTCATCTTTTAGCATCATTTTTAATAAAGACTGTCCAACTCGTCCTGTTGAGCCTAATAGTAAAATTTTCATTGGTTGCACCCCTCTATAAAAGATAGTATCTATTCTTTAGAATATACAATTTGTATACTTATTCATAATAAAAAGCATGTGTAGCATAAAGTAATACAAAGTTGATGAAGAAAATATTCAACATCAAAAAAATTTGATATGATAAAAAGACAGAAAAATCAAAAAAATAGGAGAGTGAATGTCTTTTGGGAGACTTGCCTCTGAATCAAATGATGATATTAGTCGTTTTGCTTATGTTATCAGCTTTCTTTTCATCTGCTGAGACAGCCTTTTCAAGCGTAAATAAAATTCGTTTAAAACATTACGCTGAGAAAAAATATCGAGGAAGTAAAAAAGCGCTGCATATTGCTGAACACTTTGAGCAGACGCTATCGACAATTTTAGTAGGAAATGTTGTCGTAAACATTGCTGCGTCCTCTTTGGCAGCTAAAATTGCCCTCGATGTGTTTAAAGGAAACCTAGCACTTGTGATTAGTATCATCGTTATGACCATCATCATTTTGATTTTTGGTGAAGTCTTGCCGAAATCGTTAGCGAAAGAGCATGCCGAATCTTTTGCGCTGAGGATTTCTTCCTTGTTATTTCTTATTATTAAATTATTAACCCCGATTTCCTTCTTATTTTTACAGGTGAGAAAAGGAGCTTCTCACTTGTTAGCGTCTGCTCCTACACCAACGATTACAGAAGATGAAATTAAAGTGATGGTAGATTTAAGCGAAGAAGAAGGAACGATTAATAATATTGAAAAAGAGCTAGTTCATCGTTCACTCAATTTTAATGACATTGTGGTGGGGCAAATTTTAAAACCTAGAATAGATGTCACAGCGGTTGACGTAAATGCCGATATTGATTCGGTTTGTCAAATGTTTCTTGAAGAGAGATATTCGAGAGTCCCTGTATACGAAGATCATATTGATAACATTATTGGCATTTTATCAGAAAGAGAATTTTTAACCTGTTTAGTCCAAAGAAAAGAGATTTTTATTCGTGATTTGTTGAGACAACCTATTTTTGTAGTAGAATCCATGAAAATATCTGTACTATTGCCAGAGCTTCAAAAAAGTAAGGTGCACATGGCAATTGTAGTTGATGAGTTTGGTGGAACGGCCGGTCTTGTGACCTTAGAGGATATATTAGAAGAAATTGTGGGAGAGATTTGGGATGAACATGATGAAGCTGTTAAGTATGTACATCAGATAGGGGAAAAGGAGTACGAATTTAACGCAGACATCCCTATTGATGAATTTTTAACCTATGTAGCAGTTAGTTCTCCTGACAGTACGTGCCATACCTTAGGGGGATGGATATATGAGCAGTTTGATCATATTCCTGCTAAAGGAGACTTTTTCTCATATGAAGAGATATTGTTTACCATTAAGGAAGTAGAAAATCGACGCATTCGCAAAGTTTCCGTAAAATCATTTGCGAATAAGAATGAGGAAGCTGATTAAAAGAAATTAGAAAGCGCTCCAAGAGATCTTGGAGCGCTAAAGCCATAATATGAAATTAGTTAATATTAGTACTTGCCGCCTAAGTTTTGCTCAGCTAATTGTACTAAACGTTTTGTGATTTCGCCACCAACAGATCCGTTCGCACGAGCTGTTGCATCTGGTCCTAAGTTTACACCAAACTCACTAGCGATTTCGAACTTCATTTGATCGATAGCAGCTTGAGCACCAGGAGCTACTAACTTGTTTGATGAATTTCTGTTTGATGCGTTTTGATAATTTGCCATGTGTATTCATCTCCTCGTTAGATAAAATAGATTGTAATGGTTGAGTTAGCTGGAGTTGAACCAGCCGAGCAGATACATCGATTAGACCTGCTTGCCTACCGCGGCGTAACTCAATGTTTGCGAGCTGTTGTGCTCGGTTGTTACTAGTATTATGGCGAAAGGTAAAAAAACATATACATAGAAAATTATTGGTAATTTATAGAAATTTTTGTGTGGAGTTTGATAAAGAGTAAGAGAGTTTTATTCCGTGCATATTATAGGTACATATTGATCAGGTAAAGCGAGGTGTGCGGATGTCGATTTGTTCCTTATGTAATGGGTTTAGTGATGTACAAATGACGTGTAAAGCATGTGGAGAAGTGCTAGGGGATATGGGAAAAGTCAGCGATTATTTTGATGATTACAGTGCTTACATGGAAATCGATCAGTTAAAAGTAGAAAATGGGTATCCTAGTGATTTAGCAAATCACCAATGTATTCATCTCTTTTATTGCTCTACTTGTCACAGTGAGGAATTGAAGCAAATACAGGAATAAAAAAAGACCCCTAAGGGTCTTTTTTATTCGTGTTCAGCACGGATGCGCTGTTCAGATTCTGCATCAAAGAAATGTGCTTTGTTCATATCTAATGCTAAGTCTAGAGACTGAAGCGGTTTAATATCTGTTCTTGAATCTACGCGTGCTACAAAATCTTGTCCGCCAAGTTTAGAATAAAGCATGGTTTCAGCTCCCATTAACTCGGATACATCGACTTTAATGGTAACTTT
This sequence comes from Priestia megaterium, assembly GCF_009497655.1. NCBI lineage: Bacteria > Bacillati > Bacillota > Bacilli > Caryophanales > Bacillaceae > Priestia > Priestia megaterium. The sequence continues at coordinate 531,302 of NZ_CP023317.1, forward strand.
TGTGCCGGGTGAAGATTCAATAAATACAGGCTCATCATGGAAATCTTCAGGACGGATGCCTAAAATAATTTGTTTATTTAAATATCCTTGCTCGCGAAGTATTTTCATTTTACCTTCCGGAACTGCAAGAAGAGAATCGCCTACTTGAACCTTTCCGTCTTTTAACGTTCCGGTTAAGAAGTTCATAGCAGGAGAACCAATAAACCCGCCTACAAATACATTTTCAGGTTTTTCATATACTTCTTTTGGTGTACCAACCTGCTGGATAATCCCATCTTTCATAACAACCAGACGAGAAGCCATTGTCATTGCTTCGGTTTGGTCATGTGTTACGTAAATTGTCGTTGTACCCAAACGCTGGTGAAGCTTCGCAATTTCAGAACGCATTTGCACACGTAATTTCGCGTCTAAGTTTGATAAAGGTTCGTCCATTAAGAAGACCTTAGCATCACGAACGATTGCACGACCTAGAGCTACACGCTGACGCTGTCCGCCGGATAATGCTTTTGGCTTGCGCTCTAAGTATTGCTCAAGTCCTAAAATACGAGCGGCATCTTTTACGCGGCGTTCGATTTCATCTTTTGGTAATTTACGAAGTTTTAAGCCGAAAGCCATGTTGTCATATACGCTCATATGCGGATACAATGCGTAGTTTTGGAATACCATTGCAATATCGCGATCTTTTGGAGCAACGTCATTTACACGCTTGCTGTCAATATAAAAATCACCTTTGGAAATTTCCTCTAGCCCTGCAACCATACGAAGCGTTGTCGATTTCCCGCAGCCTGAAGGCCCAACAAATACAATAAATTCTTTATCTTGAATGTGAAGGTTAAAATCTTTTACCGCCGTCACATCTTTATCATACATTTTATAAATATGTTCTAAACGTAATTCAGCCATTTCCATTTCCCCCTTGTATGTACTCTGTGAAACCGTTTTCTTAACTCTAGTGTAATTTTTTTTAATGAAACGGTAAATGGCAAACATGCACAAAAAAAAGAAAGAGTTTTCGTGCACTATTTACGAAAACCCTTTCATTTTATTTTTTATCCTGCGAATTTTTTAACGCAAGAATAGCTAAGTAAGCAGACACAGCTCCCGTGAAGTGTTTGATATCAAGGTGTGTGCGATCAATAAATTTCTCAATTCTATACTGCAAGCTGTTGCGATGCATGTACAATTTCTTAGCAGCAAGAGATACGTTTAAATTACATTCTAAATAAACTTTAATCGTTTCTAAAAGATCTCCATCATCTTTTACTAAGTCAAGTAAATGTATCATATGATTTTGGATTGCCTCTGAAGACTCTTGCAGAACCAAATGGGGTAAAACGTCGGTAAAATGGATAACATGGTTTTGTTCGACTGTATGCTTAATTTGATAAAACCATTTCTTTTCACGCTCAAAAATTAATCGCGGTGAAGACGGAAAAAAGTGAATTTGTCCTTCAAAGAACTGAATTGAAGTTTCAAAATCATGACATAGCACCTCGATAGAATCTGATAAATTTTCAGTTAAGTCATTAGGATCATCAAAGGTTTCGATAACGATACCTGATTGTTTATCAATCCACAACACAGTAATCGAGGTAGAATACAAGGCGTGAAGCGCATTTTCAAACTCTATTTTTTGTTCAAACAAACGTTTAATTAAAAACTGGGTAAAGCGAAAAGAATGGTGCGTATGATGAGAGTGAATGACTTTTTCAGGTGCTTTAAATAACAGGTTTGACCAATACAATTGTTCTGGCGTCAGGAAAGAAACTTCCTCATCATAAGGCGTTAAAAAAGCAGAAAGTAATGCCTGCTCTTTTTGAGACAAAGCCGTGTGTTCAATTCCAATGAAGCCTTCATCACATGAAAACCATTTGTATCGTTCAAATTGAGAAGGGATTTTAGCCTTAATCATTTTATCCCCAAATAGTGTGTGCAGCTGTTTCATCTGTGCTCGTTCCCTTCGGTGAAAGCTTACTATTCATAAACGTGAAAAAGCATAAGCTCATGAATATAATCAATTAATTGTGTTTCATCTATTTGATTAGAAAGCGCAGTTTTCCATACAATTTGTCCATCTTTTAAATAATCAGCCTCGTAATAAACCCGATTCATATAAAACGAGATGTGCCAGCCCGGCATTCGATTATTTTGATACAGTGGTTTAACCTGAAAATGTGCAACCATAAAGAAAATCTCCTTTCTCAAGTAGTTATTATAAGCTTACCATGAGAAAAGGAGATGAAAAATCATTTAATCTAAAAATTTTGTTAATTTGTAAAATATGTTGCATATGTGTTTAGCACCTTGCGTTTGAATGTCTGTTTCATCAAAAATCATCGGTTTTGCATTCACTTCAAACAGATAATAATGACCTTGGACTGACTTTGCCATATCAAGAGAAAATTCTTCAATGAGAGGGAAGGACTTTTGAAGGACTTGCCCGCACGTATTTACAAAAGACGAAAGAAAGGAAGTATCTACTTCATCTTCAAGATCTTGAGAAGGTGAAATGCTTCCGCCGTTTAACGTATGTGTTGTAATGGAGTGATAGGGACTATGTCGAATACCGACGCCGCTAATAACATACCGGCTATCTTTGTGATGCGCTAAAATACGTAAGTCATAGCGCCGGTCTTTGAATGGCTGCGTCTCAATTGCTTCTTGAATGAGATAAGCAGACCTGGGAAGGTCAATTGCTTGTAAAGAAGAAAATTCTTCTTTGCGTGTATGATCTTGATAAATAATCGTATGCTTATCGGAAGATAATCGGAAAATTCCAGCGCCTTTACTGCTGTTAATAGGCTTAAAATAAAGAGAAGAGTGTTTTTGCAGAAGCTTAGCAATATCAATTTCTGGTGTTAAACGATAGGTTTTAGGAAGGTGAGAAGATAATAGTGGATGTTTTGAAAATAACTGATACACTTTCCATTTTGAAAAAAAAGCGGAATTAAAAAGGGGGATGTGCCTGCTTTTTATTTTTTTGTGTAAAGATTTCAGCTTTTTGGTTTCTGATTTTCTTCCTGGATAACGATTATATATAACGTTTGGCAGCGGCAAAGTTGTTTTGATCCACTGCTTTTTTGCCCCGTCAAAGCAATACCCTTCAAAGAAGTGATGAGACATTGTTTCTTCAGCGAATAAAGCAAGAAGCCCGCCTTTCTCTTGCAGGGTATGATGTAAGAGTTCTAATAAAGGACGCTGTTTTACATTCAGTTTTTCCAAAACAGCTTTGTTCGTTAAAACTCCCACAATAGGACCTGCTTTTTCTCCTTTTAAACGAAGAAAAGCTTGAGTAGGAGAAATGCTTTGAGTAAAGGGAAGTTCAATTTCTTGAACTCCCCATGTGTAAGATGCTGAAGGATTATTATGAAACCACTGCTGCTTTTCTTTGTGATAGTAAATTGTAATCATATGCTGATGCCTTCAGGTGTATTTAGATAGTATCCAGATAAGTAAATCGCATATTCTAGAGAAAGTTTTCTAGTTTGTTGATCTGCTTTTCGTAAGGCAGGGTGTGAAAAAATAGAGCGACCGGGCTTAGAGTTAGCTTCAAACAGCCACACGTTTCCTTGATAATCCACTCCAAAATCGAATCCAAGCTCTCCAATTAATCCGTTCAACTCCTGTTCAAGTATATGACTAATTGAGATAGCGGCATCTTTTAGCTTATTTTCAATTTCTTTTTTGTAAGAAGGGTTAGTGAATATTTTGGCTGTAGCTTCAATTTCTCCGCCGTAATCAAGATGCGTAGTGATGCTGTTGGGACCGGCTACTTTAGCAGCTAGAGCAGTAAGCACCCATTGGTTATTCCCGTCTTTATTCGTATGCACGCGAAAGTCTACACAGCGCTTTTCTTTTTTGATTAATGAAATACCTTGCTGAGCAATGTATGAAGGATTAGTAAGTAAATATTCAAATTCTGATAATAGTTCCTCCAAGGTTTCTTTTTCTTGAACATGAAGACCTTTTTCTCCTTTGTAAGTCAGCGTGTACATGGAATCCTTAAAAGATAGGGTATAAATGCCGCGGCCTAAGCTTCCGTTTTTCGGCTTTAAATAAACGGTTTGATGAAGAAGCAGAAGTTTTTTTATTTGCTCACACGAAGGACTTTCAACCGTGTAAGGTAACAAATAGGCTGTCTGCTCGTTCAGTTTTAAAAGCTCATGAATTTCCCACTTGTTGAAAAAATCAGGATTAAAAAATGGAATGCCGTAATCAGTCATCATCTTTTCTTTAATGAACTTAAAAGGAGCTAACCCCTCTGTTTTTCGATTTGGCAAACGGTTATATACAACGTTAGGAAGCGGGACTTCATGCTGTGTCCAGCCGCTTTCTTCGTAAAAATAGCCGTTTATGGTCCCGGTTTCCCAGTTGATATGATGAGTTCCAAAAATAAAAGGAAGTCCCCCTGTTATACTTGCAGTAGAAAGAAGTTTAGCTAAGTGAAGGGAACGCTTTCCAATTGGCCGCAGCAGAGAACCAGTAAAACCAGCTGATAACACACCAATTAAAGGTCCTAAGTGAATGGTCTCATTCACAATAATAGGGTGCATCATATGAGCGAAAGGAATTTGCAGTTTTGTCATTAGCTCAGCTGAAATCTGAATTTCTTCACATTCTGAAGATTGTATAAGGCATGGAGCTGTCATTGTTCCAAAAGCTGCTTGTTTCAAGGAGTCTTTGTAAAGAGATGCAGGAACAGAAAGATCGCATCCTAGCTGCTCTACTACAACAAGGCGAGTAAGAGTTTTTTTCATAGCATTACTCCTTACGATACGATAGTGTGTTAGCTAAATAGATGCAGTAAGACAGGACATTTTTATACATGACTTCTTTTTGTTCAGGAGCTGTCTCCATTACGATTTTTCTTCCTGGTTTCGAATTTAAATCTAGAATCCAGATGCTGAAGTCTCTCGAGATACATAAATCAATACCTAATTCAAAAAGAGAAGGAAAATGATTTTCCAGCACGGACGGAATCGTTTTACAAATGGTGTTGATTTCATCCATTACATATTGACGGTGAACGCGAGGGATGCGAGGCAGCAAGTTCTCAAAAGGTACAATAGAGGCTCCTGAACTTACATTTGTTACGATGGAGTCTCGTTCACCTTGTCTAATTCCTCTTCCAATTTCTTTCCAAGCACCATCGTTTCCTTTTTGTAATAGCAGTCTTATATCAAAAGGAGTGCGCTCATAAGGGAAAAATGAAATATGGGGCTGAGCAATATACAATACATCACGGGTCGTTTTCGTAAACCAGTTCTTAAACTCCTGAAAAGAGGAAAATAGAATGGTGTTTACAATGTCATTTTGTTGATAAGAAGCTTCAATTTCACGTCCACGCTGTCTTAATTTCACAATTCCTTTACCTTGTGAACCGTTGGCAGGCTTAATCATTAGGCTATCATTTGTTCGAAGCAGCTGAACAAGCTGCTCTACACTTTCGATTGGAGTGGTAGGAGGAATATATGAAGATAAATAGCTATCTTTTTTAATGGCTTCATAGACATCTAGCTTATTGGGCAATCCATGGCCTAAAAATGTAACATCTTCCCGCTGTTTAAGCCAGTTTACAATAGGGCGAGCCTTATTAGACAGCGAGTCTTTTCGATAAAAGCAGCGATCGTAAATAAACGAAGGAAGTAAAAAGGAATCTTCTATCCATTTCTTTTGTTGTAAATCGTAGCGGAAGCCTTCAATATTTTCGGTGTTAGGATGAATGTTAAAAGGAGTAAAACGGTATATTTCAATTGAAAACTCAGAAGCATGTTTAGCAATTTCGGTCACATACTCCACTTCTTGCTGTGGGTGAATCGTTAAAAAGCCTAATGAAATCATCGTAAATCCTCCTTGGCAAATTGAAAATTCGTTGCATGCAGACAATAATCAAGCAGTGCTTTTGTTGAGGGACGAACAGAGGAAGCGCTTGAATCTAATTGTTTGGAAGGTTTGACATTTACTTCAATAATCCAAGGCTTTCCTTCTTGATCAATCGCTAAATCAATACCAAATTCTGCATAAAGTTCAGACGGGTGAGAAAGCTGTGTGCAAATTTCAATCGCAATCTCTTTTAAAAGTGAAAGGATATGGCGCGTCGTTTTTGAATCATAGAGCTGAGTTAAAACTTGCTGAGGAGGATGAATATCCCCTCCACGAGCAAGATTTGAGACGAAATTGCCGGGTTTTGATACACGCGTGACAATGGACGTGATTTTCCACGTCAAGTCGTCTTTTTTATGACAGAGAATGCGGAAATCAAAAGGGCACTGTTTGTATGTCTGCAGTGAAATTCCTTCTTGGATGAGAAATCCTTGCCTTTTTAATTGACTATAAAGCGTTTCAAATAAGTCATAGAGAGATTCATATTCTTTTTCATACGTCTGTGTAAACGTTGTATAGTCTAAAATATACTTCTCTTTCTTTGAAATTTTAAAAATATTTTTTCCTTGGCTACCATGAACAGGCTTCAGAAAAACATCGTCATGAAGTTCCAAAGCGTCAAGAAGATCTTGACGTGAACGAAGCTGATACGTTTTTGGCAAATATGGAAGCAAGTGTACAACATCTTTAAGCTGTTGAAAAACCGTCCATTTATTTAAGTAGCGTGCGTTAAAGAAAGGAACGTCATGCTCTTTCAAAAATGTTTTAAAGGTTTGAAAATCAGCGCTTTGCTCGGTTTTCCTGGCATGAATCCGGTTGTGTACGATTCCCGGAAAGGGAACGTCTGAATAAACCCATCGATCACCGCGATAAACATATCCTTTAGGGGACAATGACTTCACGTCGCTCAATTTGCTCACATAGCAAAAACACCCTAACTCCTTGCAAGCTTGAACAAATTCCTTACAAAATACAGAAATGGAGCCAAAGGGTTCTTCATCTTCTCGAACTTCTGTTACGATGCTAATCACGGGTCCCATCCTAAACGTGTTCTCTTCGTAAATGCCTCTCAGCTGATGCGTTTCATACGGAAAGCAAAAGTCTGCAAATAGAGCTTCCGACATCATGAAGCAGCATTCTCGATGCTGAAAAACAGTGGCTTTGACTTCTTTCGTGATGGAGCCTACTGTTAACGTAAACTCGTGCTTGCATTTCACACGTGAGAACAGAGCAGAACTAATGTAAATGTCGTCGCTCATATGGTTCTCTAGTGGTTTTAGAGAAATGGTAAAAGTATTCATAAACGAATCCTCTTTTTCTTTCCTTTAGTAGGCGAATGCTGATATATACTATGAGGAATTAGCCCAATCTGTGAAGAGAATTTATCGTTTTCTGAGAAAATAAAGGTCTTAAGCTGAATTTTATATAATAATTTGTTATAGTTAGGGAAGTCAAGAAATTATAGAACTGAATTAGGAGGAACTTAACGTGTCTGTAAACTTACATGATGTAGCAAATGATTTAGAAAAAGCAATTCGTCAAAGCGACGATTACACAAACTTAAAAAACTTATATGCAGCAGTAAACGCTGATCAAGGTTCAAAACAATTATTTGAGCGTTTCCGTACAATGCAAATGGAGCTGCAACAAAAGCAAATGATGGGCCAAGAGATCACTGAAGAAGAAGTTCAGCAAGCTCAACAAACAGTTGCAATCGTTCAACAAGATCAAAATATCGCGAAGCTAATGGAAGCTGAGCAACGTATGAGCATGGTAATTGGTGAATTAAACAAAATTATCATGAAGCCACTTGAAGAACTTTACGGTGCGGCTGAATAAGAGATAGAGAAAAGAGGAAAAGAGAAATCTTTTCCTCTTTTTTTATGCGGAAATTCCTTCTAATTGTGCAGTTCTGCTCATAAGCTTAGTAACAAGGCTACACATGCCGACTATCATGAAAAGGTCATTTATAACCGTATCCTAACGGATTAGACATCTATGAAAGAAGGGGTTCTCATATGGCTTATCGATTGCTAGCGTTGAATATTGATGGAACCATTTTAAATAGCCAAGGGCGCGTTACAAAAGAAACGAAAGACGCAATTCAATTTGTGAAAAATAAAGGGGTTTACGTTACATTAGTAACAAACAGGCATTTTCCGTCTGCTAAAAAAATTGCTCGATCGCTTAAAGTTCATCCAGCAATGCTCATTACTCATAGCGGTGCCTTTATCGGAACATCGATAGACAAACCGATACTAGATAAGAGAATTAGCGAGGAAAAAACATTTAATCTCATTCAGCTTTTTGAAAATTTTAATTGTCATGTCCGCATTTTGCATGAAAGGTTTTCAATTGGAAATCGTGTAAAGCTTCCTAATAATATTGTAGCTAAAAGCGTGTTAAAAACGGGAGAACCGCTCTTTTATCCCGTGCAGTTCGTAGATTCATTAGGAGATACGCTTCGTGATGAACCTGTTTCTACTCCAAAAATAGAAGTGTATTTTGCAGATCGTAGAGAAAAAGAATACGCTGAGCAAACAATTGCCAGTGCAGTTCCGGATATTGAATGGTTTTCGTATCCAAATGAAAATAGATGCTATATTACGCCAAAAGGAGCCACAAAAGCTGCCGGCGTTCGTTATGTAGCAAATCGTCTAGGGATACCGATGGAAGACGTAGTAGCCATTGGAAATTGCTATGATGATGTAGAAACGATTGAACACGCGGGAATGGGTGTGGCCATGGGTAATTCACCAACGGAATTAAAAATGCTTGCGGATTGGGTTACTCGTTCTAATAATGAAAATGGTGTAGCATATATGGTGAAAGAATTATTTAGAAAGCAGCAGCGTCTTGGTTATCTTCATCAAATTGACAGCTTTCGTTTAAAATAAATAAAAGTATGTTAGTTGAAGGGAAATCCGAACGAAGAATCCAACTCGTTCGGATTTTTTTCATTGGTAGGATAAACGTCAGCTTCACGTATGTAGCTGTTTCTAACTGTTGATTGAAGGGCAAGGCGAAGACTCCTGCGTAAATCAACAGAAGTGTAACAAGCAATTCATATGAGCTTATTTGTCCCATTTGTTCGTCTGTAGGTTGAATTAATGTAATTATGGTTCAATTTCTTTTTCCGTTTGTTTCCTGTCCGCATATTCCCTTGAGCTGAGCACCTTGACCGGACATACGTAGGTTTTGTAAACTGATTACTTAGATAGAATTGATTTGAAAGGTGATTATATTGAACATTTATATAAAAGGTATAGAAGATGAGCGTTTTTTACGTCCGCTTCACCGAATTTCAGATTTGTTTTTTGAAGAAAGCAACGTCTCCTTTGAGGATGATAACGAAGCTCAGCTGAAGGTCGAAGTAGAGCTAAAAGTTCATGAAGAAATTTATGCGAAAGCAGTGCTGCATGATGCTGCAACGGACAAGGTGTTTACAGAAGAGCTTTCTAAATCGTTTACGCCATATGAAACAGAAAAAGAAAAATTTAAGCAAATAAAAAATGTGGTGCTTCGCGTCTACTTATCTGTGTTACAGGAGTATACAAACATTGTTCAAAAATGGGGTATTTTAACCGGTATACGTCCAACGAAGTTGCTTCATATGAAACTGCAGTCAGGCAAAAGTAAAGAACAAGCACATCGTGAGCTAAAGGAAGAATATTTAATCACTAATGACAAAATTAATTTAATGCAGCATATTGTGGATCGTCAACTAGCAGCTATTCCCGATTTACATGAGTTAAAGAACGAGGTAAGCATTTATATAGGCATTCCGTTTTGTCCGACGAAGTGTGCATACTGTACATTCCCAGCCTATGCGATTAACGGACGTCAAGGATCCGTTACGTCATTTTTAGGCGGCTTGCATTATGAGATGCGTGAAGTAGGGAAATGGTTAAAAGACAATGACGTCAAGATTACAACCGTCTATTATGGCGGAGGCACACCAACGAGCATTACCGCTGAAGAAATGGACATGCTGTATGAAGAGATGTATGAATCGTTCCCTGATGTACAAAATATCCGTGAAATTACGGTAGAAGCAGGAAGACCCGATACGATTACGGAAGAAAAGCTAGCTGTTTTGAACAAATGGAATATTGACCGGATTAGTGTAAATCCGCAGTCTTATATTCAAGAAACCTTAAAAGCTATTGGACGTCATCATACAGTTGAAGAAACGATTGATAAATTTCATCTTTCTCGAAAAATGGGGATGAATAACATTAACATGGACTTAATTATTGGGCTTCCAAATGAAGGTGTAGAAGAATTTCAGCATACGCTAGACGAATCTAAAAAATTGCTTCCTGAATCTTTAACTGTTCATACGCTATCGTTTAAACGCGCGTCTGAAATGACTCAAAATAAAAGGAAATACAAAGTAGCAGATCGCTATGAAATTGGTAAAATGATGGATTTAGCGACTGAGTGGACTCAAGAACAAGGATATGAACCTTATTATTTATATCGCCAAAAAAATATTTTAGGTAATTTAGAGAACGTTGGATATTCATTCCCTGGTCAAGAGAGCCTGTACAATATTATGATCATGGAAGAAAAGCAGACGATTATTGGCCTTGGGTGCGGGGCATCCAGTAAGTTCGTGCATCCAGAAACAGGCATTATTACAAGGTTTGCGAATCCAAAAGACCCAAAATCGTACAACGATGGATTCGAGCACTATACGCAAGAGAAACTCAAGATTTTAGATGAATTGTTTAGGAAATAAAAAGGTCACTTTTTAGTGATCTTTTTTATTTTCAGCAGGGAAATGTCGGAATCTGTTGAATATATAAGAAAGTTGTAAGCGTTTTCTTATTATGACGATGCGAGGTGCCGCTTAATGATGAATGTACAGTTAACCGTACCATCTATGATGGAAAGAGCTGAAAAGCTGTTTGGTAAAAAAGAAGTGGTTTCTAAATCTTCAAAAGGGATTCAACGTTTAACTTATAATCAGTTAATAAAACGGACTCGGCAGCTCTCTAGTATGCTAGAACGAATTGGAGTGAAGCGAGGAGAAAGAGTCGGAACGTTTGCATGGAATCATCATAGACATCTAGAGGCTTATTTTGCTGTACCGGGAATAGGCGCTGTGCTTCACACAATTAATATCCGGTTAGATTCTGAGCAAATTGTATACATCATTAACCATGCACGCGATAAAGTCATTTTACTTGATGAATGCTTTTTACCTTTATTTGAAAGCATTCATCAAAGGCTTCCACATGTTGAAGCCTATATCCTTATGTCAGATGAAGGTGAGCTGCCAGAAACAGAGTTGCCAGTGTATCATTACGAAAATTGGATTCAGCAAGGGGATGCATCGCATTCCTTTGTTCAAGATTTAAGCGAAGAAGAACCAGCAGGCCTTTGTTATACCTCTGCTACTACAGGAGAGCCAAAGGGCGTTGTATATTCTCATCGCGCTATTTATTTACACTGTATGGCGCTAGGACTTGCTGATAGTGCTGGATTATCAGAAGGTGATACCGCTATGCCTATCGTTCCAATGTTTCATGTAAATGCATGGGGAATTCCTTTTGCTGCGGTCTGGTTTGGGACAAAGCTCGTGCTGCCGGGCGCTTTTTGTACCTCAGAGACGATTGCCTCTCTCATTGAACAAGAGAGAGTAACTCTTGCTGCAGCAGTACCTACCGTTTGGTTAAATTTTTTACAAGAGTTAGAAAAAAAGCCTTACGCAGTTGATAGTTTGCGGGCTATTTTATGCGGCGGATCAGCGGCCCCAAAAAGCGTCATTCGAGAATTTCAGGAAAAATATCAAATTGAATTTATGCATGCATACGGAATGACGGAAACAAGCCCTGTTGTAACCGTCTCCCGCTTAAAAAGCTATCAGTACAGCGAAGACCCTGAGTATCAGCTCAGCGTAAAAGCGAAGCAAGGTTTCTTAGTTCCTGGCGTTGAAATGAAAGTAATAGGTCAAAATGGAGAAGTTGCTTGGGATGGAGTGGAAATGGGTGAGCTATTACTAAAGGGGCCATGGGTAGCTTCTGAATATTACAAGGATAAAAGAACAGAAGATACGTTTAAAGACGGCTGGCTGTATACGGGAGATATTGTGACGGTTGACGAAGAGGGAACGATCAAAATTGTAGACCGAACAAAAGATTTAATTAAAAGCGGAGGAGAATGGATTTCATCGGTTGATCTAGAAAACGCGCTGATTGCCCATGAATCTGTTTTCGAAGCCTGTGTCATAGCAGTCCCTCATAAGGTGTGGCAAGAGCGTCCAGTTGCTTGTGTCGTGTTAAAAGATGCATATAAAGGTGTCGTTTCGTCAGAAGAGCTGCTCAAATTTTTAGCGCCGCAGTTCACAAAATGGTGGCTTCCAGATGACATTTTATTTATGGATGAAATCCCAAAGACAACGGTCGGAAAGTTTTTAAAACGTACGCTTCGTGAACAAGTCCTCAATCATTATCAGAAAGGGTGAGTAAATATGACCGTCGAATTAAAAGTAGTAGAACTAGTTTTGCAAGAACGTGTCGCCACAATATCGTTTAACAGGCCGGATGCGTTAAATGCATTAAACGAAGAAGTGCTAGAGCAGTTTATTCAATGTTTAAAAGTTGTCGAAGAAAGTGAAGTGGACTTCTTAGTAGTAAAAGGAAACGGAAAAGTGTTTTCAGCAGGGGGAGATATTAATATGATGATGTCACCTTCACAATCAGAACGTTTTGAGCAGGTGATGGATTTAATTAATGAAGCCGTGCTGACTTTATACAGCCTGCCTCAAATGACGATAAGTGTACTGCACGGTGCGGCAGCAGGGCTAGGGCTCAGCATTGCGCTTGCTTCTGATTATATTATTGCAGAAAGACACACGAAAATTGCGATGAACTTTATCGGCATTGCTCTAATTCCAGACGGAGGCGGTCACTTTTTACTAGAAAAGCGCATCGGTTCTCATCGTGCGAAACAGCTGATTTGGGAAGGAAAGACATTAAAAGCAGAGGAAGCTCATCAATTTGGCATAATTGATGAAATAAAAGAAGGAGATTTGGCGAAGCGTGTAGAAGATTATCTCTCATATTGGCTAAAAAAACCTTCACGTGCTTTGAAGGAAACAAAGCGAATTTATGTGGAGACATCTATTTCACAATTAAAGCAAGTGCTTGCGCTTGAGAAAAGAAGTCAGTTTGCTATGAGCCAAAGTTCGGATCATAAGGAAGGTGTACGTGCGTTTCTGGAAAAGCGAGCGCCTGTTTTTAATCAAAGTGAAAAAGATATTTCCGAAAATTAAGTGAACTAGTTTAAAAGCCAATATTTTTGTCTATCATATTGATAGAGCATGTTTAAAAGTTGCAAAACAGTGGTAACACAAGATAATGTAGAAACTAATGAGGTGATTGGAAATGAACAAAACAGATTTAGTAAACGCAGTGGCAACAAAATCAGAGTTAACAAAAGCAGATGCATCTAAAGCAGTTGACGCATTACTAGAAACAATTTCATCAACGCTAGGTGAAGGTGAAAAAATTCAGTTAATCGGCTTCGGTACATTTGAAGTACGCGAGCGTGCTGCTCGTACAGGCCGTAACCCTCAAACGGGTGAAGAAATGCAAATTCCAGCATCAAAAGTACCGGCATTTAAAGCTGGTAAAGAACTAAAAGAAGCTGTAAAGTAATATAAAACGCCGGAAAGCTAAACCTTTCCGGCGTTTTGTATTAACGATGAAATAATACAAGTTTTCCGCTAGAGCTAACGCATCGATGTGTTTTTTCTAAGTAGGCAAGCTCTTCTAACTTTTTGGTGCCGATCGTCTTTGCTTCTGTTTCAGAAGCTGCTTCGAAGCTTTCATCTATTAATTTTTCTCCAGTCTTTTCAAAAGCGGTTAATGTATAAGTACTCATAAAATCTACTCTCCTCTTATAGTATAATTGTAAGCGTATTCAACATATTTCTCGTCTTATTCCTCTAAATCCTGCTAAGGTTTACAGATATCATTTTTTTCCATACAATAAACATAGGTTTATTTACAAAGGAGGAATTAAATGTCTCTTTCTATCCGTGAAGTTTCAAAAAGGTACGGTGAATTTACAGCTGTAAATGAACTATCCTTGCAAATTCCAAAGGGTGAAGTGTTTGGTTTTTTAGGTGCAAACGGTGCTGGCAAAACAACGACGTTTCGAATGATTTTAGGGCTCATTGAACCAACCTCAGGTCACATCCAATGGAATGATAAATCTTTAACTTACAGTAGAAGCCATCTAGTTGGTTACCTTCCAGAAGAAAGGGGATTATATCCGAAATTAAAAGTCAAAGATCAGCTTGTTTATCTAGGACGGCTGCGCGGGATGAAAAAAGCTAACGTGCTGCAAGAAATGGAGCGCTGGTTATCTCGATTTAATATTCCTCAATATGCTTCAAAAAAAGTAGAAGAGCTATCCAAAGGAAACCAGCAAAAAATTCAATTTATCGCTTCCGTTATTCATCGTCCCGAGCTGCTTATTTTAGATGAACCTTTTAGCGGCTTGGATCCTGTAAACGTAGAGGTACTAAAAGAAGCGGTACTTGATTTGAAAAAACGCGGGACGACGATTGTTTTTTCAAGTCATCGAATGGAACATGTGGAAGAACTTTGTGAATATTTATGTATTATGCATCATGGTACGCCTGTTGTATATGGAAGACTGCCGGAGATCAAGCGTTCATTTGGCAAGAAAAACGTCATTATACATGGGAAAGGTCCGTTTGAGAGAATTACGGAGCTTGAAGGTGTTGTAAAGGTGAAAAAAACGGTTGAAGGCATGATTGTTCAAATTCAGCATGAATCCGTATCGCAACTCATTTTTCAAGAACTTAAACATTTTTCATTTGTATCTAAATTTGCAGTGGAAGAGCCTTCATTAAATGATATTTTCATTGAAAAGGTAGGTGCTTCCTATGAATAAATTTTGGGTCATCGTTTTTCATACATATCTTAATAAATTAAAAACAAAATCTTTTATTATTACGACGATTATTACTGCTCTTATTCTAGTTGCTCTTACAAATATGGAGAAAATTATCGACGTTTTTAATTCAGACGATAATGGCACAAATGTGGGTGTCATCTATGAAGTGGAAAGCGTATATACGTTGTTCAAACAAAATGTAAATGCTATGGATTCAGACATTCATTTAAAAGAATTTACGTCTGAGTCTAAGGCAAAGCAAGCGGTAAAAAGCGGGCAGCTCGATAGCTATTTACTTTTATCTTTAAACGATAAGCAGCTGCCTCAAGCTGTGTACAAAGCTAACTCTTTGGCCGAATCAAATCTTTCGTCTACCTTAGAACAGGCGGTACAGCAAACAAAAGTGGCTATGGCTACAGTGAAAATTGGTTTAGAAGAAAAGCAAATTGATCAGCTTTACAGCCCTGTTTCATTTGAAAAAGAAGCGTTAGTTGAAAATGCCAAAACAGAACAAGAGCTAAATCAAGCAAGAGGTCTTGTGTATGTTCTGCTGTTTGTTATTTATTTTGCCGTTATCATGTATGGGAGCATGATTGCGATGGAAGTAGCTACTGAAAAATCATCCCGCGTTATGGAGATCCTTGTATCGAGCGTATCACCTATTACACAAATGTTTGCTAAAATTATTGGAATTGCACTGCTCAGCTTAACACAGCTTGCAGTGATACTGAGCGTGGGCTACACATCGTTAAAAGCCAGTGTGGAAACAAATCATAACGGCATCTTTTCTTATCTCGGATTTAATGATGTTCCGCTGACTACATTCGTGTATGCATTTGTCTTTTTCATATTAGGGTACTTTCTTTTTGCTACGCTCGCGGCTTTTTTAGGTTCTCTTGTGAGCCGTATTGAAGATGTACAGCAAATGATTACGCCCATGACCCTTGTGATTGTGGCCGCTTTTTTAATTGCTATGTTTGGACTTGGTGATCCTGAAACCACAATCATTACGGTCACATCTTTTATCCCGTTTTTTGCTCCGATGATTATGTTTTTGCGTGTAGGTATGTTAAATGTTCCTATGTGGGAAGTGAGTGTATCGATAGGGATTTTGATTGTGACGATTACTGCTTTAGCTATATTTGGTGCCCGTGTGTATAAAGGAGGAGTCCTTATGTATGGTCAATCTACCTCTTTTAAAGATATTAAAAAGGCGCTGCAGTTAACGAAAAAAGAAACATAAAGAAGTGAGAGGCTGAGACAAAAGTAGATTAGTTGAAGGGAGGTCCGGACGAACAATCTAGATTCTTGATGGAGAATCCAACTCGTCCGGATTTTTTTATTGGTATGGTGACCATAGTTTGCATGTATGTAGTTGTTTCTAGCTGTGTATTGGAGAGCAAGACGAAGACTCCTGCGGAGAAAGCGGAAGCGACGAGGAGGCTCAGCGGCTGCCGGAAAGAGAAGTCTTGCACGGAAATCAACAGCGGTGCCTCAAGCGATTCATACTCGCTCCTTTATCCAATCTGTTTGTCTTTAGATTGTATTGATTTTGTTGTGTCATAATCTCATCTCTTATGAAAAAGCGTCTACCCGTGCATTCGGTGCCAAGCGATGGTAAAATGAAATGTAAAGAGCTGTAAATAAGCGGACGAAGCGATAAGAGCTTTGCTATCAAATACATAGAATGAAGTGGTAAGGAGGAAAAGGGCATGACAAAAGGAATTGCTCAATACGAAGTAGGAGAGCAAGTTGATCTTTATTTTTTAATTAAATCCTCAACGAGAGGAATTGCAAGCAATGGAAAACCATTTTTAACGGTAATCCTACAGGATAAAACAGGTGATATTGAAGCCAAGCTGTGGGATGCATCCCCAGATGACGAGGAAAATTATGCTGCTCAAAAGATTGTGCGAGCTGCTGGAGAAGTAATGAATTACCGCGGGCGCAACCAGCTGAAAATACGCAACATTCGTCCTGCACAGCCCCAAGACGGAGTGCGCACATCTGACTTTTTAGAAGTGGCGCCTTTATCTCAAGAAGAAATGGTGGAACATATTACAAAGAGTATATTTGAAATGAAAAATTCAAATGTCCAGCGCATTACTCGCCATTTGTTTAAAAAATATCAAACGGAATTTTTAGAATATCCGGCAGCAACTAAAAATCACCATGAGTTTGTATCGGGGCTTGCCTACCATGTGGTGTCTATGCTGAAGCTGGCTGAGTCATTTTCAACCCTTTATCCAAGCTTAAACCGCGACTTGCTGTACGCTGGAGTTATTCTTCATGACCTTGGCAAAGTATTTGAACTTTCAGGTCCTGTTTCGACGATATACACAGTCGAAGGGAACTTGCTTGGCCATATCTCGATTATGGTGAATGAAATTGGAAAAGCGGCGGAAGAATTAGCGATTGAAGGAGAAGAGGTCATGCTTCTTCAGCACCTTGTATTATCGCATCACGGTAAGGAAGAGTGGGGAAGTCCGAAAAAGCCGTTAATTAAAGAGGCTGAGATGCTTCATTTGATTGACAATGTAGACGCTAAAATGAATATGCTGGACCGAGCATTAACAAAAGTGAAGCCTGGTGAATTTACAGAGCGTATTTTTGCACTTGATAATCGTTCATTTTATAAACCAACGATTGATTAAAAAGGTATAAGTCTTTCTTCCTTCGCATATAGTGGTTGTAAATAACTGTGATGGGGGATCAATATATGGTGACACTACCAATTTGGATTTATTTAGTTGTAGCAGGCATTTTCTTTAGTGGATTTATGGCAATTCGTGCTGCACAACATGATAAGCAAGTGGATGATTCGTTTATTGAAAAAGAGGGACAAGTCTTCATCGAAAGAATGCAAGTGGAAAAAGAAAGACGCAACAGCGATTCTATCTGATTATATAAAAGAGCCTGTCACATGAGTGACAGGCTCTTAGCATTACTGCTGAGGAGTTTCTACGCCAGATTGACTATCTGTCGCACCTTCTTCGAAAATTGGTTTTACATTTTTATCTTTGACTTCCACTTTTGCTTTATCAAGCTCTTTTTGAATCTTCTTGTTCGCTTCTGCTTGATCTACTTTTGAACGTTTGATTTGCTGCTCAAGTTCGGGTTTCTTTTTCTCAAACGATTCTACTTTCTTTTTATCGATTAGTTTAATGATATGGTAGCCGTACTCTGTTTTGATTGGTTTACTTACTTCACCTTTTTTCAGCTTGTAAGCCGCTTCTTCAAATTCTTTAACCATTTGGCCTTCACCGAAGTAGCCTAAATCGCCGCCGTTAGCTGCAGACTGCTGATCCGTTGAATATTCTTTTGCTAGACTAGCAAAGTCCTCGCCTTTTTTGATTTTCGCTTCTACTTCGTTTGCTGTTTTTTCGTCTTTTACTAAAATATGACTTGCGCGAATTTGAGGTTTTTGAGCTTTATATTCATCATAAGCTTTTTTCAGTTCTTTGTCCGATACCTTAATGCCTGCCGTAGCAGCTTTTTCACGGAGGATATCTACTTTTAGCATATCTTTGACTTCTTTTTCGCCTTTTTGCTTAATAACTGAATCCACCTGATCACCGTATTGTTCTCTTAGAATGTTCAGCTGCTGATCAAGCTCTTTATCCGTTACTTTATATTTTTTACTCAATACTTTTTCTTCGGTAACGCTTCGTACGAGTGTATTAAATTGGTCTTGTCCGATTGTATCTTTCATTTGCTTATACAAATCACCTTGAGTGATATTGCCTGCTTTTGTTTCTACAATTACTTTTGAAGAATCGTTTGCATTTGAAGCATCATTTCCCCCACTGCATGCTGATAAAGCAACGAGGCTGGCTGCCGTTGTTAGTGCAACTAAGCTTTTTTTCATACGTAAACACTCCTACTCATCATTTTTACTTATGTAGCTTGACTCAAGATTTACTATATCACATTTCCTGATGTTAGCAAATGAAGTTAAAACCACGTAAATTTACATTTATTTTCCACTAAGCATGGAGTGATTATACGCTTATGATGGCTTTTTTATAAAGCGTTTTCAAAATGGTGGACAAACTCACAGAGTAATCTCCAAACGAGAAGCAAGAGAAATAAATTATGGAGTTTGGGCTAAAAGCCTAGACGTTTTTTGAGCTGATGCATAAGATGCAGTATTAGTAAACAAAGGGGGTGCTCAAATGAGCGGATGCGGATATGGAGGCGGTTTTGCACTATTAGTTGTACTGTTTATCTTATTAGTCATTGTTGGTTGTGCATGTTACCACTAGGAAACAGATGAATATAAAAGGAAAGGGGCGATAGATATGGGTTCTTACGGATGCGGATACGGCAGTGGATTTGCTCTATTAGTCGTATTATTCATCTTATTAGTTATCATCGGCGCTAGCTGTTTTTGCTAAGCCTATAAAAAAGCGGTGAGACATCTCACCGTTTTTTATGTAAATGATACTTCAATATAAGATGAAACTAATAAAATGGTAATTAATACATTAATCGTACGAAAAACTTTAGGCTGTTTTTCAGCTGGAATTTCTTTTTGAATACACAATGTATTTGTTAGTGCATTGATGTAGAATAAAATGAATAGTGCAAATACAATAAAGAATATGTACATAAAAATCCCCCTAACAAAATCAGTGTGACGAAGACAAAAAGTCTTATAGTCATTTATATAGTACAGCTTTGTATGAATTTACAAATATCTATATTAACATTACCAAAAAAGCGGTAAAATAGATAGTTATATATACAGTTGAACAAAGAATTTCAAAAGGTATTTACACAGAAATGCGGTTTTTATTTTATAAAGGGTAGTTAAGAAGTTGAGAAATAGGTTTTAAACGAAATAGCAAAGTGAATGGATAAGAAATGAGTAACAATCAGCCATTGTGCAAAAGGATTGTTAAAAAGGACAGAGGGATTTATATTAATATATGCAGTGAGTACATAATCAGTATATGAAAATCTTTATACGGTGCTACTCAAACAGGAAATGTAATTGACGAAGAAAGAATTATTTGGAAGAACATGAATGAATCATGTACAATATGGAGTAGAGATATATGAACGTTGAAGGAGTAGGGGAAGCGGATGGAAACTTTAGAATCTCGAGTATCACGTTTAGAATATTACATAAAACTGTTATCTGGGACATCTGAACAAGAAGCTAAACCATTTATTGATTTAGTGGTAAGAAATCAGCTTACAAAGAAGGAAGTAGAGGAAATTTTAATTCTGTGTGAAGATACAAAAAACGAATATATTGAGCAAAAAGCGGAAGGCCTAACAGACTTTGTTCCGCTTCTTACACAATTTGTTGGTATGCTGAATTATAAATTAACTCCCAGAGAGACGGTCGAATCGCTTCGTTATCAACCTTCTTATCAAGATGTGATGAATGAATTTTTTGAAATTATTCAATGGATAAGGGACTAACCATTAAGAGTTTGAAATAGTCTCCTGGTGGTTCTCTTTATCTTTCTTGACAAGCTTGCCATCTTCTTCAGTGAATTCTTCTTCGATATGATGGAAAGATCGCTCGAAGATATCCATAAAATCTTCACCGTAAATTTTGCGGATGACGGTCATTAGTTCCATAAACTCAGGGAATTTGCCGTACAAGTCGCGCAACGGAAGTGCGCCACTGAATACTGAATTATTAGAAGGTTCGTAATGTTCCATTAAATCCAGTAAAATGGCCTCGCCTTTATCTGTCAGCTGAATGTACGTATTTCGCTTGTCGCTTTCTTTTTTAGAAAACTCAAGTAAACCTCGTTCTTCTAGTTTTTTGGAGAAGTTAAATGCAGTAGAAACATGCATAACTCCAAACTTGGCAATTTCGGAAATGGAAGCCCCGTTTAAATGATATGAAATCCACAAAATATGATGCTCGTTAATATTAAGGTCATAAGGCTTAATCCATTGCTGCCAATCCTTCTCTACGGTTTTCCAAAGGGCTTTACTTAATTGGGCAATACGTTGGCTAAATAGAAGTGCTTCTTTCAAACTGTAATCCTGATCACTAGTCTTTTTCATCTTCTCCCACCTACTTAGTCTCTTTTTTTATTTATCTTCTATTATGCCAATAAAATAAAAAATTATAAAGATGTAAATTTACAAAATTTTAAAAAATTAAAAAAGAAGGCGCTTTAACCTTCTTTTTTGTCAATTTTTTCATTGGGATTTTTAGTTGTCTGTACATGTTCCTCTAGGTTTGACAAAGAATTTTGGATTTCTTTCAAATGATGCTGAATGGATTCCTTATGAGGGACAATTTCTTCTTTAAACTGACCAAGGGTAGTAGAAAGGTCACTTGCGATATTTTTCACTATAGTATTTCCTTCTCTGGCGGTCATTTGTACTTGTTGAGAAACAGCTTTTATTTTTGTTGAGAGCTCTTGTTGTGAAGCGTTAACTCGGTCTTTTCGAGAACTGACACGCTGTTTAAGTTCTCGTCCTGAATATGGAGTAATAAGAAGCGTTGTAATAGCGGCTACGGTGCTTCCGATTGCTGCTCCAGCTGCTAGTTTTTTCATTCTACTCATTATTTATTTCCTCCTATGTAGTAAAGTAATTGCTAACACTTCCTTCTGACATAATCATAAAAAAATAGCATAGATTTATACAAAAGAAGGAGGTTATCAACATGGGATAGCTTTATTCATTCTTTTGATGATTAGCCTGAGTTTTTTTCTCGCTGCTTTTAAATGGTTTAGCCTTACGACTAGAACGGCATCATATCCACCTAAACACGTACTTAAACAAAAGTCTCTTACATGTGCGACAGTGGCTTTTGCGAGTTTTTTATTGGCGCTTATACTTTATTATGTAACCTAGGATGGGGAACTTAAACCTTTATTACATAGTAAGTCTTCATACCTATTGTATGAGCTGCAAATGAAATTTAAGTGAAAAGCATCCTGTATCATTTCTTTTTAAACAACAAGTTAAGAGCCGGACTTTAGGTTGTCTCTAAAAGATCAGCAACATACTATAAATGAACCGTTTTATCTAAAGGTCCGCCACGCTTTGGCGGGCCTTAGCTTTTGGTGTAAAAAAAGAGCCTGATTCTTAACTAAATCAGGCTCTTGACGTTACGATAATTTTGCTTTGATGCTTGTGCGTTTTAGAACGGATTGAACAATTGGATAAATAACGACCATAACGATTGTATTCACTACTGTTGCAGGTAACACAACCGCAGCAACAAGCGCCATGACGCTGTTTCCGCCCGGTAAGCCGACGATTAGCGCGGCAGCAGACAAGAATACGGTTCCTGATACGAGCGTGCCAACAGCTGTTAAAGCAGCGGCAACTGGTGTTTTCATGCCTATTGCTTTTTTCACAAGCATAAATAATGCAAAGAAAACAAATGCTGTAATTGGTTTATCAATCAAGTTTGCAATTTGTCCGCCAGGAAAGCTTGTTGTTAAAGCAGAAATAACTGCTGTGGTTAAGCTAACCAATGCAACATTTTTTACGCTAGGAAACAACAGGATTGCTAAAAACATCATTGTTAACATCATATCTGGCTTCATTCCAAATAAAATAGGAGGTACCACCGTGTGGAGAACCGCTCCAATTCCGACTAATAACGCTAAAGAAACTAAAACTTTTGTATTCATTTCTCATCTCTCCTCTTCTAAGCTAAGCTCGAAATATACCAATAGTGCGTCTATGCCCATTGCATATATTTACATACTGATTATAACATATTTATGTGAAAAAAGAATCAGCTAATTCTGCCAATTACGCGTTTGCCTGCGCAAATTCATCCATAAAGACGGCAAGAGCTTCACACGCTTCAAGCGGCACAGCATTGTAAATAGAAGCGCGGCATCCGCCGATTGAACGGTGTCCAGCTAATCCTACAAAGCCTTTTTCTTTTGCTTGCTGTAAAAACTCAGCCGTTAGCTCATCGTTTGGTAAAGTAAACGTGACATTCATAATTGAACGGCTTTCCTCTGTAGCGTGAGGAGTATAGAAACCGTTTGAACGTTCCATGCTTGCGTAGAGTAACTTAGCTTTTTTATGATTTTGAGCTTCAATGGCTTTAACGCCCCCTTGTTCTTTAATCCAATCTAAAACAAGTGAAAGCATATAAATACCAAACGTTGGAGGAGTGTTGTAAAGAGAATTGCTCTTTACGTGAGTCTCATAGTTCAGCATTGTTGGTAAACCTTCAGGGATACGTTTAAGCAATTCTTTCTTCAAAATGACAACTGTTACACCAGATGGTCCGAGGTTTTTCTGAGCACCAGCATAAATGAGTGAGAACTTAGATACATCAATTTGACGGCAAAGAATGTCGCTTGACATGTCAGCAATTAAGTCTACTCCTTCAATAGAAGGGTAGTCAGCCCATTGTGTACCAAAAATGGTATTATTGGACGTGATATGCAAGTACCCAATCTCTTCTTTTGGAAGCTTTACATCATCTAAAGCTGGAATAGAGCTGTAGTTCTCTTCTTTAGTAGAAGCAACAACTGCTGTTTTTCCAAGTTTCTTTGCTTCTTTTAACGCTTTTTCTGACCATGATCCCGTTAGCACATATGCCCCCACTTGATCAGGAGCTAAAAAGTTCATTGGAATCATAGAGAATTGCAGGCTTGCTCCGCCCTGCAGGAATAAAATTTCATGTGTATCTGGAATATTAAGCAATTCCGTTAGTGTTTCTTTAGCATGTGTTAATACATCTTCAAACTCTTTGCTGCGATGTGATAATTCCATCACAGACATACCTGTATTTTTGAAGTTAACTAGCTCCTCTTGAGCAAGTTGTAAGACAGGTAGGGGAAGCGCAGATGGACCTGCATTAAAATTATAAGCTCTGTTTAACGTAATCACATTAATTCCTCCTCAAATTAGTTCGAACACTCATCATACAAAATGGCTAATGACTGATGTCAGAAAGAATATCATTATACTATCATGAAAACCATTGGTTGTGGAGGTAACTTTTCAAAAATTTAAATTAATCTGTAAAGAGAAAATAATAGAAAAAAGATAAATAAAAAGTATACGTAAACATGTTTTGGCAAACATGTAAATGAAATGTTTATATGCTATACTGATGGAAGAAATAATGTGGAGGAACAGAATGAGAGTATTAAAATATGCAATATTAGGGCTCTTAAATCAGGAGGAGCTCAGCGGGTATGACATTACCAGACTTTTTAAAGAAGAGGTTGGTAATTTTTGGAGCGCTAAACACAGCCAGATTTATCCCGAGCTAAAGCGATTAACAGAAGAGGGATTTATTCGCTATGAAACGGTGATTCAAGGCAAAAAATTAGAAAAAAAGATGTATTCGATAACGGAAGAAGGAAGAGTCGAGCTAAGCAAGTGGCTCACTACGATTGATCCTATTCCTGAAACAACTAAAGATGAATTTATGTTAAAAGCTTATTTTGCTTCATCCATGTCAATAGAAGAGTTAAAGCAACAAATAGATAACCAATTATCAAGCAGGAAAATGAAGCTGACTTTTTTAAAGAAACGAATGGATGATCTTTTAGAAGAAGTTAATCACCACATTACCGTTTCTTCTCCTCAATTTGGTCATTACTTGGTGCTATCTCGCGCTCAAGACCGGGAGACAAGCTATATCAATTGGCTTGAACGTACGCTGAATTTAATTGAAAAAGAACAATAAGAAAAGGTGAGCAGATCATGAGTTGGTGCATAAAATCATTTCAAGAGCTGACAAACGATGAGCTTTATGAAATTCTACAGCTTCGCACCTCTATTTTTGTTGTGGAACAGAAGTGTGCTTACTTAGAAGTAGATGGAAAAGACAAATTTGCTTATCATTTGTTCAAAAAAGAAGATGAGAAAATTATCGCATACCTTAGAGTTTTACCAAAAGGAATTAGCTATAAGGAAGCTTCTCTTGGACGTATTATTGTAAAACAAGCACAGCGCGGTACAGGTCTCGGAAGAGAACTAGTAGCAAGAGGAATTGCTTTTCTAGAGAATGAATTGCACGAGAAGACAATTAAAATTCAAGCTCAAAGCAGACTTCAAACATTTTATGGATCGTTTGGTTTTAGACCTATTTCCGATATTTATTCAGATGAAGGACTCCCACACGTCGATATGCTAAAGACACCTTAGAAACTTCACCATTTGTGTGAAGTTTTTCTATTTTTAAAACGGGTAAGGTGAAAGAAACGTGTAGGGTTTAGTGGCATGCAGATAGAATCGATATGACTACTACTAAATTAGTAATTTATGAATAAGATAGATAGTGAATTTGTTTCTTTTTACTTATTCTTTGATTTTCAGTAAGTGATATATTGAAGAAAGTAATAATATTGTATATAATGATTTTTGTAACAAAAATGTAACAATTACGTAATATTCTTAATATTTATTGAGAAAGAAATTTGTTGTACATATTGCTTGGAGGCATTTTTATGAGTGCAAAAGAAAAGAAAAATAGGTATATATATAGTTTGGACGGACTTCGGGCCTTTGCTGTCATGGCTGTGATTGCTTATCACTTAGGCTTTGGATGGGCGTCTGGAGGATTTTTAGGAGTTGACGTTTTCTTTGTATTATCTGGGTATTTAATTACCTCAATTTTACTGGTGCAATCTTGGGAAAATCCTTTAAAGAATTTGAAGCATTTTTGGATTAGCCGTACGAGAAGACTTCTTCCAGCTGTGTATGTGATGGTCGTATTAACTGCAGCGTGGGTTATTTTATTTAACCGACCATTGTTAACAACGCTACGAGGCGATGCATTATCGTCTATTTTTTATATGAGTAACTGGTGGTTTATTTTTCATAAAGTTTCATATTTTGATAGTTTTGGATCACCGTCACCATTAAAGAACTTATGGTCACTTGCTATTGAAGAGCAGTTTTATATTGTATGGCCACTTGTTTTATTGTTGGGTTTGAAATTTATTAAAAAGAGAGGAATTCTTTCTCTATTTATTTTAGCTGGAGTAATGGCCTCAGCCATTCTGATGTCTTTTTTATATGAGCCAGGAGGAGATCCTAGCCGCATTTATTATGGAACCGATACTCGGCTGTTTGCCCTTTTAATCGGTTGTTTACTTGCATTTGTCTGGCCGATGTATCGTTTATCATCAAAAAATCTTCCAGCTGTGGGCAAGCAAGTATTAAACGCAGTAAGTATGGTAAGCTTCTTTGTATTTATTCTCTGCGTATGGAGCGTTGATGAGTATACGCATGCATCTTTTCTTTATCAAGGTGGCATGCTGCTGATTTGTTTAAACGCTGCTGTGCTGGTTGCAACGATTAGTCACCCTAGTAGCTTTTTAGGAAAAGCTTTGTCGTTTAAACCGCTTCGCTGGCTTGGTACTAGATCATACGGTATCTATTTGTGGCATTATCCGGTTATTGTTCTTACAACACCTGTAGCCGAGATTGGCCGCCCGGTCTATTGGCATGCGCTGTTACAAGTAGGAATTACATTTATCATTGCTGAACTTTCGTACCGTTACATCGAGGTGCCTATTCGCACACGCGGTTTTCGCTATTATTTCCGGCATTACCATCCGAGAGAGCTTTTTAAATGGCGTAATCTCTCTCGTTCGAGACAAGCGGTTTTGGGCAGTCTCATTTTCTTTTTGGCGTTGTTTACAGCGGATATGACAAGCTTTGCTATTAGTACGCAGCAAAAGGATGAGACCGAAGCAAAACAAACAGAGGTTAAAATTCAAACGAATCATAAAGAAAATGCTTCAACTTCTGTCAAAGACAAGAACAAAGCGGAGGATGAAAAAACAAAGAACGCGGAAAAGAACTCCGCAGAAGAAAAATCTGATGCAAAAGAAGAACAGCAGCCGAATTCTTACAGAGATGTTCTTGCGATTGGAGATTCGGTCATGCTGGATATTGCTCCTAATCTTAAAGAGATGCCGCTTAGTATTACGATTGACGGAAAAGTAGGAAGGCAGCTCAATGAAGCACTGCAGCTAACTCCTAGTTATCAAGCATTTAATAATCCGAACAGCGCAGTGATTATTGAGTTAGGAACGAACGGTTATTTTACCAATGAAGAACTTGAACAACTGTTAAAAGCTTTTTCACAAGCGGACGTTTACTTAGTGAATACGCGCGTTCCTCGTTCCTGGGAAAGCACCGTGAACAAGAACTTGAAAGCTGCTTCTGAAAAGTTTGATCACGTCACGCTTGTAGATTGGTACTCTGAGGCTTCTAAGCACCCTGAATACTTTACATCAGATGGTGTCCACTTGGTACCTGAAGGATCAAGAGCATTAACAAAATTGATTGAAGAGCGTATGAATTTAGAAGTTAAGGCAGAAAATGGTCCATAATGAGCGAGAGACGTATTGAGTTTTATATCATAAACTGATTAATAGATAAAACAAAAAAAGCTTACATGTGTAAGCTTTTTTTGTTTCAAGAAAGGCGAGAAGAAATATTGCCAGCGATTTCTTGAAGTTTTTCAGGCGTGTATTCGCTTGTATGCTCTTTCCATACAGCACCGAATCCATCGCCTTCCCCGTAGCGTGGAATAATGTGCATATGATAATGAAACACGGATTGACCAGCTTTTTCACCATTATTATTCAAGATGTTTAAGCCGATTGGGCTGTATGTTTCTTTAATTGCATTTGCGATTTGAGGAACCACTTCAAATAAATTGCGCGCAATTTCCGGTGTTAGTTCGTGAATGTCTTTTTTATGTACTTTTGGAATCACCAGCGTATGACCTTTTGTTACTTGACTAATGTCTAAAAAAGCTAATACATGTTCGTTTTCAAATACTTTTGCACCTGGAATTTCACCGCGAATAATTTTGCAAAAAATACAGTTTTCATCATGTGTGCTCATTATGTTCACCTTCCGTTACTAATATAAATGTATGGGTATACATGTACGTTTATTTTACCACAAAGTAGAAATGCAATCAGCAGGCAAGAAATAGCCACTCATATTTTATACACAAAAACGGGATGCAAACGATTATGCATCCCGTCATGTGAAGAAGGAAAAAACAGCTTTTAATGCAGCATATGATCTTTAAGGAACACCTCATTTACGTAATTACATTGCCTAATGAAACAGTAACTTGAAAAAGTATATTCTCTTTAACAAACACCTCATTTAAGCATTGAGCTAAAAAAATATACAATGTGAACGAAATCGTTCTTGGTCTTTGACAAACACCTCATTTACACAGTAATAAATGAACATTATTGTCTACCCATTATATATATTCTTACTACGTTCATGACTACCATCCCCTTATGAATCAAACATACATCGATTTACAATAAGGTTTTCTGAAATATGCCTGCTGTAGACACTTCATCCCAAATGTAAGAAGCTTTGTAATGATTAGTTGTAATCAATAACTTGTTTTCCTTCCTCCCTATATAGAATGTCCCGATATTTCGATTATATTCTGGAAAAATTAACCGAAAAGAATTGAAAACGATGTGAGGACGAAAAAGATTTGGTACAATAGAGCAAATAGCGCTTGCGCTTGTAGACAAAAAAGAACAAATAAAAGGAGATCGTGATGGGTTCTTTATTGCAAATTAACAATATTACAGGGGGATATACGAAAACTCCCGTCTTAAAAAATGTATCGTTTGATGTAAATGCAGGTGAATTAGTTGGGTTAATCGGCTTAAACGGAGCCGGAAAAAGTACAACGATTAAACATATCATTGGATTAATGGAAGCAAAAAAAGGAAGTGTATCCATTAATAATAAAACCTTTCAACAAGACCCAACAGGCTATCGAAGTCAGTTTACGTTTATTCCAGAAACTCCTGTGCTCTACGATGAATTAACATTAAAAGAACATTTGGATATGACAGCTATGGCTTATGGACTTGAGCCTCAAGCATATGAAGCACGTCTGCAGCCGCTTTTAAAAGAATTTCGTTTAGACCGGAAGTTAAAATGGTTTCCCGCGCATTTTTCAAAAGGGATGAAGCAGAAGGTTATGATTATGTGCGCTTTTTTGGTTCAGCCGTCTCTTTATATTATTGATGAACCTTTTTTAGGTTTAGACCCGCTTGGTATTCAATCTTTACTTGATTTGATGACGGATATGAAAAAGCAAGGTGCAGGCATTTTAATGTCCACACACATTTTGGCGACCGCGGAGCGCTACTGTGATAAATTTGTTATTTTACATAATGGAGAAGTAAGAGCGCAAGGAACGCTTAAAGATCTTCAAGAAGAATTTCAGATGCGCAATGCTACTCTTGATGAAATTTATATTGAATTAACAAAGGAAGAAGGCTATGAGTAAGATTGACGCATTATGGAAGCAACGATTTCAGCAGTATTTAGTGGATGTAAGAAGATATACAAAATATATCTTAAATGACCATATTAAATTAGTGTTAATTTTTGCGATTGGCGGTTTAGCCTACTATTATCAACAGTGGTTGAGTACATTAACACCTGCGTTTCCTTCGGCTGTAGTGATTGCGATCCTTATGGGATTGATTTTAACAATGGGCCAAATTCAAACGTTTTTAAAACGACCTGATTTAGTCTTTTTGCTTCCTTTGGAGACGAAGCTGCAGCCTTATTTCAAAAAATCTTTTTGGTTTACCTTTACGATTCAGCTTTATATTTTATTATTTGCAACGGGTGCAGCAGCGCCTCTTCACGTAAAAGTAATGCATGATTCTTACTCAAATATTTTTGTGTTTTTTCTGCTATTACTCATTCTGAAAGTTGTAAACTTAGGCATGTCTTGGTGGGCCGTATGGTTTGAAGAAAAGTGGGCGAAGTGGACAGATTATATCGTCAGGTTTTTCTTAAACGCAGTTTTTACTTATTTCTTATTTTCGCATGCATACGTATTTTTTACAGGAATTGTAGCGGTAATTATGATTGCGCTAGCCGTTTATTATCGCTCTCTTACAAAAAGGAAGCCGATTAAATGGGAAAAGCTAATTGACTTAGAAGAAAAGCGCATGGGCTATTTTTATCGATTAGCTAATTTATTTACGGATGTTCCACAAGTCAAAGAACGAATCAAACGCCGTAGATATTTAGATTGGCTAGTAACACGTATTCCATTTCGTCAAAATGCCACTTACCATTACTTGTACACCAGAACATTTTTGCGATCAGGAGATTATTTAAGCTTGCTCGTTCGCTTAACTGTCATTGGCGGATTTTTAATTGTAGCTGCGCCGTTTCAATACGGCAATATAGTGGTTGTTTTATTTGTTGTATACATGACGGGTTTTCAATTACTCCCGCTTTGGAAGCAGCACAAGCAAATTTTATGGCTTTCTCTTTATCCAGTCGAAGCTAAAGAACGAAAAAGGGCATTTTTGGACGTATGGAAAAAAGCGCTGTATGTACAAATTCTTGTGCTCGCCATAGTGGTGGCTTTTTCTAATATAGTTGCTGCACTGCTTTCCTTGGCAGCAGGTGCTATATTTATTCACTTATTTGTAAATGCATATGTAAATAAAAAATTAACGTAAAAAAAGCTCCGAATGGAGCTTTTTTTACGTTTTTAGACTACTTTTGAGACAAAGATAATATCCGAAAGCGATAGACGTTCATCGCTACTTTTGTGAGATGATCAAGAAGCTGATAATTCGCATACGCACCTACAACAGCTCCAATTCCCGGCATCAGCTGAAACATTTTCACAACATCAATGTAATCGCGATATTCTTGTTGAAAAGCTTTCCAATCAAGCTCAAGAAGTTCCTCTTTCTTTTCCTCCCAGCTTTCTACTACTTCGAGCAGCTTCGTTCTATGGTCGTCGCTGCAAAAGGCAAGATGAAAAATATACAGCATATAAATGCGTTCTTCTTTTTCTTTTACATCAAAACCATACGTCGCGGCAATGTCAAATAAGCACTTCATTTTTATGGAAAGAAGAAGTGGGAAATCTGCTGCGCCTAAAAGGAGACCACCTGCACCAGTACCAGCTCCTTCTACAGCAGCTGTTTTTTTGTACTTAGGTATGAGCTCCAAAATTCTTTTCTCTTTTTCTTCAAACGAAAGACCGCTGACATCTCTTTTTTTAGTCGTGAAATCGGACCCAACAAGCGTGGTTTCAACCATTTTTTTTATACTTTCAGTTATAATTCTATGGACTTTAGCAGGGATTTTTTCATTTAGTTTAAGCTGTAAGGATTTTGCGGTACGCTGAAATTTAGAAGGTCGTTTCAACATGCTAAATTTCCAATGTTCAGCTTCTCGTAACACTTTTTCTTCATACGTATTCAAAAAAGTCACCTCTTTTCAGTCGATATAAATACTACGTTTTAAGTGAGAAAAAGTTTCCTAAAATAAAACAGCAAGCAATCGTCTGTTTATCTGTACGAATGCTTGCTGAATGATTAATTCGCTTTTATTGCGTTTTTAGAATGAGCTTGTTCTCTTAAATACTCAACAGCAGCCGTACCAAGCGTTTTCGCTGCGATAAGCATTGCTTTTTCGTTAAAATCAAATTTAGGATGATGATGAGGATAAGGAGCATCTACACCTTCTGGCTGAGCTCCTGTAAAGAAGAACGTTCCTTTAATATGCTGCAAATAATAAGAGAAATCTTCTCCAGTCATGTGAGGCTCCGTTTCTTCGACTGTATGAACTTCATCGATTTGAGAAGCAGCAGAAGCAAGAAAGGCCGTTTCTTCCGGGTGGTTTACGACGGAAGGATAGCCGCGCGTATAACTCAGCTCATAAGAAGCATCAGCCGTTAAGCATGTACCTTGGACAATTCGTTCGATTTCTTTTTCGACATCATTTCGTACATCTTCATTAAATGTTCGTACCGTTCCAATTAGTCGAGCAGAATCAGCGATAATATTAAATGCATTTTCCGCTACAAAAGAACCTATGCTTACAACCGCTGAATCAATTGGATTTACACGTCTGCTTACAATTTGCTGTAAATTAACAACAAGCTGAGAGGCGATGACGATTGAGTCTTTTGTTTTGTGGGGCTGTGCACCGTGTCCGCCTGCTCCTTTGATCGTAATTTCAAAGCGATCAGCAGCAGCCATAATAGGGCCCGTTCGATATTGAACCACACCAGTGGGAGTTAATGACCATAAATGCGTTCCGAATATCGCGTCTACACCGTCTAAGCATCCGTCTTCAATCATGGACTTGGCGCCTCCGGGAGCATACTCTTCGGCGTGCTGATGAATGAAGACGATTTTACCGGGGAGAGAATCTCTTATTTCAAAAAGCGCTTTAGCAAGGACTAAAAGAGTAGCCGTATGACCATCGTGGCCACATGCATGCATCACGCCCGGAACAGTTGATTGATAGGGTACATCTTTTTCATCTTGAATAGGAAGGGCATCAAAGTCGGCTCTCAAAGCTACAGTAGGACCAGGTTTTCCTCCTTGAATGCTTGCTACAATGCCGTTTCCTCCTACATTTGCTCGGTAAGAAATACCGATCTTGTCATAAAAAGACCGAATGTAGGCAGCAGTTTGAAATTCTTTAAAAGACGGTTCTGGATACTGATGCAGATATCGGCGAATTTGAACCATTTCATCAAATTTTTCTTCAAGTAAAGTATGTAGCTTGGAGTTCACATAACCATATCCTTTCTGTGTAAGTTGAATAAAGTTTTGAATTTTTTGACATTTTAATCATTATATCATTATCTATAAAAAAGAAAAGAATGTAAGCGTTGTTATTGAAAAAAAGTAATTGAATCATGAAATATTTTATATACATAATAGATACATAAGATGAGAAATAGGGACAAAGAATGAGTTTTTTACCAATTTTCTCGTGAGATAATAGGAGGTAACGATATGGTAGATTCACAAACTGTATCTCTGTACAAAAAATTGATGTGGGCGTTTGGGATTGCGGGTCTCGTTTTTTTAGGAGTGTTGTTTGCTGTGTCGACAGATTCTTTTCAAGGAGACCGCTGGCTTGTTTCAGCTATAGATGACAGCACTATTCTTCAGTCAGCGTCATCTGTTTTTCACGGCCTGTCTTTTTTAGCTTCAAAAGTGATGATTATGGTTCTTTTAGCTGTACTTATTGTTTTTTTATTTTTAAAAAAAGACTATATTGGCATGATATCCTCATTTTTACTTATTTTAAGCGGCGATATTATTAATAAAGCAGTTAAAGATGCGGTAGAACGAGCCCGTCCTCTTGAAGGCATCGAAGGCTACAGTTTTCCAAGCGGCCATGCAATGATGGGAATTCTTATCTACGGTCTGATTTTCTTTTTTCTGATCAAGCATATAAACAATCAAAAGGTGGCCAAGTGGTATCAGCGGGCAATTACTTTAATTGTTTTGTTAATCGGCGTGAGCCGTATTCTGTTAAGAGAACACTTTTTAACAGATGTATTAGCTGGCTACAGCTTAGGGCTTATGTGGCTAATTGTAGGCATTTTCTTCTATACGCTTGTTTATGCGTATGTAAGGCCGTCAGCGGAAAAAGAGTTTCCAAAAGGTATGTAACAAATATATACATATGACCCCCTTCATCAAAAGAAGGGGGCTTTTGTTTAAACTAGGAACATTGCGACAATCGTTGTAACAACTAATCCAATCGCTACAGGTTTTAAATTGCGTCTAGCGAGTTCAAACGGACTGACTCCACAAATCGCAGCAGCTGGAATGAGCGCCCATGGAATCAACGTTCCCCCTCCAACCCAAATCGCAGCAATTTGCCCCAAAGCAGTTAGCGTGGCAGCGCCCGATCCTAAAGCAGATGCAAATAAATGAGAGACAGAGCCTACGAGTGAAATACCTGAAAAGCCTGAACCGTCTAACCCTGTAATAGCTCCTAGCGCAGTTATCGTCACAGTAGCGACCTGTGCAGTTAACGGTACAGTCGAAGCAAGCGCAACGCCTAGGTCATTGACAAGTCCATGTGATCCTTTCGGAAGAAAGTCACCAATGATTGTTTTGAATCCAGCATCTCCTAAATAGAAAAAAGCGGCAATCGGAATAACGGGACCGAATACTTTAAACCCAAACTGCAAGCCTTCAATCAAGTAGGAAGTTGTTTGTTCGAGACCTTTTCCTTTGTGAGCAATAAGCGACACCACTACTAAAATAAATAGAGCTGTACCTCCAACGAGAGCAGTGGCATCTCCTCCCTGTAAATGAAGGGCGAACATTGCCCATACGTCTATAGCAAAGAAAAGAGGAACTATAATGGCTAAAGCCCGGCGTAATGAAGGAGAAAGAGGTGTGGATTGGTTAGAAGAGCTGCTTGTTAAAATTGTCGGTTGCGCCTGAATTTTATTGTGCTTCATATCTTGTTTTAGAAAGTAAAAAGCAGAGAGTGTGGTAACGACTCCCATCACAATGACAAGAGGGACACTTGCTTGAACAACCTCGTGAACCGGAAGACCTGCTGCGTCAGCGGTTATCTTAGGGGCAGCTTGAATAACAAAGTCTCCTGAAAGCGCAACGCCGTGGCCGAATAAATTCATCGCTACAGCTACGCCTATAGCTGGAAGCCCTACGCGGATGGCAACTGGTAAAAGCACGGCTCCAAGTAAAGCAACGGCTGGAGAAGGCCAGAAAAAATAGGAGATGGTCATCATAACTAATCCAATAACCCAATAGGCAAGAGTAGGTGTTTTAATGAGGCGAGCAAAAGGTGAAATCATCGATTCATTTATTCCTGTAGCCATTAAGACTTTACTCATGGATACAATAATTGAAATAATTAAAATGGTAGGAAGCAGTTCTGTAATGGCATAAATGAAGCTGGAAAAAACAGCGCTGACGGAGTGGCTTAACGAAGAGGTAGCCGTTAAGGAAAGCAAAAAAATCCCGAGTATACAAAGGATACTCGTATCTCGCCGCATAATCATAAAGCCGATAATGAAGGCGATAAAAAGGACATACATCCAATGAAGAGCTCCAAGCTCTATGCCCATAAAAATTCCTCCCAATAGGTGATGTAGTATACAATATGACGTTTGTGCCTATTGTGATACTCGCCTACTAGGAGGATGTTTACTTATTTAACTACGTGGTATGAGGTGACATAAGAAGGGCGAGAGAAAATCGATGGCTGCTGATCCACGCCTTCTGACGTACCGCGTTTTTTGTGTGCTTCATTATAGGCTTTTGAAGACTGCCAATCGCTAAATGAACTTTCATCTTTCCATCCTGTAAAGATAATGTATGTGTCATTTTGCAGTGGACGAAGCACACGAATAGCTGAAAAGCCTGCTTCATTTTCAATTAAACGAGCGCGTTGGCTAAATCGCTGTTCAAACAAAGGACGGCCTTCATCTGTAACTGAAATATTATTTAGTACAGCAAATCCGCTATCTGCAAGATCTCCAGAAGCATCTAATACTTCATAAGCATGTCCTTCTTTAAAAATTGTATCTCCATCTGTTTCGTGGACTAGTGCAAATTGATCGTCATCTTTGTGAAGCAGTAATAAACGTTCACTCGGATGTTCGTCGATCAACTTTTGAAGGTAAGGGCCTGTTCCGTAAGTAATAAAGATCTTCATGGATTATACTTCCTTTCTAATTGGGAATTGCATACAATTTACAATTGTAAATCATACTAAAATTATAAAATTTTACACACAAAAATTCAAAAATTGTGAACTTCTAATGAAGATGGTAAAGTAAAACATTGATGAAGTTGTTTTCCATATTATCAAAAGTTTAGCGGAAGAAAAGGGGTGGCACGATGTACAAAAAAGGCTTATACGCAATTGCTGCCTTAGTTGGAATTTTTCTATTAGGATTGATTGGATATATTATCATCTTGTTTCTTGGAAACTATGTAATTGATGAGAAAAAAATCGTCATGGACTCGGCTACGAGATTAGTCGATGAAAATGGAGACGAATTAACAAAGCTCTATGTGAAAAATCGGGACTTGGTTTCAATTGACAAGATTCCAAAGCATGTGCAACAAGCATTTATTTCAATTGAAGATGTTCGTTTTTATGAACACCACGGAATCGATTTTAAATCTATTGGCCGAGCATTATACCGAGATATATTGGCTGGAGGAAGTGTTGAAGGAGGAAGTACTTTAACACAGCAGCTGGCTAAAAATGTGTTTTTATCGAATGATAAAACGCTGCTTAGAAAAACAAAAGAAGTAGTGGTGGCTATTAACTTGGAGCAGCGTTACAGTAAGCAAAAACTGCTTGAAATGTATTTGAATCAAATATACTTTGGACACGGAGCCTATGGAATCCAAGCTGCATCCAAGCTTTACTTCAATAAAGATGTCTCCGAATTAACGGTAGAAGAAGGTGCACTTCTCGCTGCACTGCCAAAAGCACCGAATTCCTATTCTCCTATTTTACATCCAGAAAAAAGTATAGAACGTAGAAATGTTGTGTTAAATGCCATGCAAAAAGCAGGTTATTTATCAGCTGAAAAAAATGTCCGTTTGCAAGGAAGAACGCTGGGGTTGAACATAAAGGAGCAGGCTAAAAATCCAGCGTATTTAACCTATATCGATATGGTTATCCAAGAAGCAGAGAAGAAATACAGCATTTCGGGCAATGAGCTTCTGCGCGGAGGTTATACGGTCAAAGTACCGATGAATATAAAAGTACAAGAAGCCGCCTACGAGCTGATGAAAGAAAATCGTTATTTTCCAGGTACAGATAACAGTGCCCAAGGTGCTTTTGTATTAGTCGATAACAAAAGCGGAGGAGTTTTATCTGTTATGGGAGGACGAGATTATGTACAAAAATCGCTCAACCGCGTAAATGTCAAAAGACAGCCAGGTTCTACGATGAAACCTATTGCGGTATATGGCCCTGCGTTAGAAGAAGGTCAATTCAAGCCTTATTCGTTGCTGCAAGACAAGCTTAGAAGCTACGGGGGATACACACCTAAAAACGTAGACGGGCAATATGCTAAAAAGGTAACGATGTACGATGCCCTAAAAGATTCTAAAAACGCAGCTGCCGTCTGGACATTGAATCAGCTAGGAGTTGAAACAAGCAAGCAGTATCTCACAAAGCTAGGAATTCCGTTAGAAGATAAAGGGCTTGCGATTGCTCTTGGAGGATTAAAAGAAGGAATTACACCGCTTCAATTAGCAGGAGCGTACCGGGCATTTGCTGAAAATGGAGAAAACATCCAACCGTACTTTATTCAAGAGATAAAAGATCAAGATGGAAAAGTGATTGCAAAAGCTGTTCCCGACACTCACAAAGCATTTTCAAAACAGACGGCTTGGTATGTGACAAAAATGCTTCAAGGAGTTGTTAAAGAAGGAACGGCAAAAAATGG
Source organism: Priestia megaterium (assembly GCF_009497655.1). NCBI lineage: Bacteria > Bacillati > Bacillota > Bacilli > Caryophanales > Bacillaceae > Priestia > Priestia megaterium. Next base: position 568,338 of record NZ_CP023317.1, read on the forward strand.
AGAGTTTAAAGGAGAGTTAGCAGGAAAAACAGGGTCTACTTCGTATACGAATGTTAAAGGAGCCACAAGAGATGCTTGGTTTGTTGGATATACCCCAGATGTTGTAGGAAGCGTGTGGATGGGATATGATTCTACAAATGACCAGCACTATTTAACAAAGGGAAGTTCTTATCCAACTCTATTATTTAAAGACATTCTAACAAGAGCTGGTTACGACGAAGCTGCATTTCAAAAGCCAGCAGGCGTTAAAGATCTGCCAAAACCAATACGTTTAGAGCAAGTTAAAGACTTAAAACAAGAATTAACATTCCATCCATTTGGTTTGCTAACGGTAAGTTTATCGTGGACACCTTCACCTGATAAAAGAGCTGTTTATTATGTTTATGAGAAAAAAGGGGATAAAGCCGAATTGATTGGCAAAGTGAAGGGAAAAGGAGCATTTGAAAAAGAGCGTGTGAATCTGCTCGACAGTCCTACTTATTATGTAGTTCCTTACAATTCCCAAACACAACAAAAAGGAAAAAAATCCAACGAAGTAACACCTGCTCTTTTTCAATAAAAAAAGGAAGAGTAGGGCGATTTTTTGACATTTTTAGCAGGTGGCTATACAAGTCGTAAAGAAATGGGTATAGTGACAAGTAGAGAATATAACGTGAAACTTTAATCAGTAGAGGAACCGGTATGTTCCTTTGCTGATTATTGTCTGTCTAATCGAAGAAAATACGGATGGAAGACAATCGAGAAAGGTGGAAATTATGAGTCAAGGAACGTTTAACGATACTTTTTTAAAAGCCTGTAGAGGGGAAAAAACGGATCATGTTCCGGTTTGGTATATGCGCCAAGCAGGGCGTTCACAGCCGGAATACCGAAAGCTAAAAGAGAAGTACTCTCTATTTGAAATCACTCATCAGCCGGAGCTTGGGGCATACGTAACACGCCTGCCCGTTGAACAGTACGGAGTGGATGCAGCTATTTTATATAAAGATATAATGTCACCGCTTCCTTCAATTGGAGTGGATGTTGAAATCAAGTCAGGAATTGGTCCTGTCATTTCTAATCCAATTCAATCTTTAAGCGATGTAGAAAAGCTAGGAGAAATTACCCCGGAAGAAGATGTTCCGTATGTATTAGATACGATTAAGCTGTTAACAACAGAACAGTTAAAAGTACCTCTAATTGGTTTTGCCGGTGCTCCTTTCACAGTAGCAAGCTATATGATTGAAGGAGGACCTTCAAAAAACTATAATAAAACAAAAGCATTTATGTACACGGAACCTAAAGCATGGTTTGCGCTAATGGATAAGTTAGCAGATATGACGATTACATATGTAAAAGCGCAAATTGACGCTGGAGCAAAAGCCATTCAAATCTTTGATTCATGGGTGGGGGCTTTAAATGTAGCGGATTATCGTTATTTTATAAAGCCTGTTATGGAGCGGATTTTTACCTCTTTGCGCGAAAAAAATGTACCTCTCATTATGTTTGGAGTAGGAGCAAGTCATTTGGCAAAAGAATGGCATGATCTGCCGCTGGATGTAGTGGGATTAGATTGGAGAACACAGCTGGATGAAGCACGTGCACTAGGCTTAACAAAAACACTGCAAGGAAACTTAGATCCTGCTATTTTGTTAGCTCCATGGGAAGTTATTGAAGAACGTGTAACAGAAATATTAGATAAAGGGATGGCCAGTCCTGGTTACATCTTCAACTTGGGGCACGGCGTCTTTCCACAGGTTCAGCCGGAAACGTTGAAGCGTTTAACAACCTTTATTCATGAATATTCTGCAAATAGACAATAAATTGTCAAATAATTTGGAGCGCTAAACTTTGAATTTTTCTTTTTATTCATGGCAAAATGAAGACAAGTATTGAATCTAACAAAGAGGTGTCGAACACATGAGTAAAAAAGTAATGGGATTACTTGTAATGGCATATGGAACACCATATAAAGAAGAAGATATTGAACGTTACTATACACATATCCGCCGCGGACGTAAACCTTCACCGGAAGCCTTGGAAGATTTACAAAACCGCTACGAAGCAATTGGGGGCATTTCACCTCTTGCAAAAATTACGCAGCAGCAAATGGAAAGTCTAGAAAAGCGCTTGAATGAAGTACAGGATGAAATTGAATTTAAAGCGTATCTTGGCTTAAAGCATATTGAACCGTTTGTTGAAGATGCAGTAGAAGCCATGCATAAAGACGGAATTAAAGAAGCGGTCAGCATTGTGCTTGCACCTCACTTTTCAACGTTTAGCGTAAAATCCTATAATGGACGCGCCAAAGAAACAGCTGAAAAATTAGGAGGACCAATCATTCATTCCGTAGAAAGCTGGTACAGTGAGCCAAAGTTCATTCAGTACTGGGCTACACGTGTTAAACAAACGTTTGATTTAATAGACGAAGAGAAACGCCAAAAAGCCGTATTGATTGTTTCTGCGCATAGCTTGCCAGAAAAAATTATTGCAGCAGGAGATCCATATCCAAATCAGCTTCAAGAAACAGCGGATTTAATTGCACAAGCAGCTGGTATTGAACATTACGAAATTGGCTGGCAAAGTGCTGGAAATACGCCTGAGCCATGGATAGGTCCTGATGTCCAAGATTTAACAAGAGAACTGCATGAAGAAAAAGGCTATACGTCGTTCGTCTATACCCCGGTTGGATTTATCGCGGACCACTTAGAAGTACTTTATGATAACGACTACGAATGCAAAGTGGTGACAGATGAAATTGGGGCTGATTATTACCGTCCTGAAATGCCGAATGCACAGCCTGAATTTATCGATGGGTTAGCTACAGTTGTGTTAAAACGAATTGCCCGTTAAGTCAATATAGATTCTTTGTACGTTGAACAGGGACGAAAAGTAACTTATAATCAATATAAAGAAAAGTAAGAAGCGAGCTATGGGTTTCCATAATCGCTTCTCTTTATATTGAATTTTACAGAAAAGGCGATGATAACATGACGGATAGACGAAAAAAGGTTGTCATCATCGGTGGAGGAATAACAGGTCTTTCAGCTGCCTATTATTTGCAAAAAAAAATAAAGGATCATCAGCTGCCTATTGATCTTCAACTAATAGAAGCGACGCATCGGCTTGGCGGGAAAATTCAAACGGTCAAACGAGACGGTTATTTATTTGAAAAAGGTCCTGATTCATTTTTAGCGCGTAAGCTAGCTGCTACAAAACTGGCAAAAGAAGTGGGGCTAGGTCGGGAGCTAGTCGGAAATGAAAAGGGAAAATCCTATATTCTGGTAAAAGATACACCGCATGCGCTGCCTGATGGTGCTGTAATGGGGATACCAACCAAGTTATCTCCTTTTATCACAACAGGGCTATTTTCGCCTGTTGGCAAGCTGCGCGCAGCAGCTGATTTTTTTATACCGAAGACAAAAAATCAGGATGACCGTTCGCTAGGCGTATTTTTTAGAAGACGGTTTGGTGATGAAGTTGTTGAAAATTTAATTGAGCCTCTATTATCAGGAATTTACGCAGGAGACGTTGATCGTTTGAGTTTAAGATCAACATTTCCACAGTTTTTGCATGCTGAACATAAGTACAGAAGCTTAATTGTTGGAATGAAAAAGCTAAAAGAAATTCACCCACAGCACGGTGATGATTCGGAGTTTAAAAAAAATAGCGTCTTTTTAACATTAAAAGAAGGTCTTCAATCGCTAGTAGATGGGGTAGAAAAAGCAATAGATCCTGATATTATTACAAAAGGAATAAAGGTAGAGAAAATTTATAAAGAAGATACCACATATGAATTATCCTTAAATAGCGGGAAAGTAATAAAAGCAGACAGCGTTATTGTAACTTCTCCTCATGCAGCTGCTCAGTCTATGCTCTCGGAATATAAAATATTCGAACCGTTAAAGCATATGCCTTCCACTTCAGTAGCTACTGTTGTGATAGCCTTTGCACAAGAAGCGCTGCAAGACAATCTAGATGCAATGAACATCGCCGTTTCCAGAAATAGCGATTACACGATTACGGCATGCACGTGGCTAAATAAAAAGTGGCCGCATGCGGTTCCGGAAGGAAAAGTGCTGCTAAGATGTTTAGTTGGACGAACCGGGGATGAAGCTGTGGTGGATCAGCCTGACGATGAAATTTTTAAAATTGTCCTGGAGGATTTGAAGAAGCTCATTACCATTTCTGCTGAGCCTGAATTTTACGCGGTAACGAGATGGAAGCAGTCAATGCCTCAGTATACGGTCGGACATCACGATATGCTAGATACGATGAACGAACAGCTTGAAAAAGAGCTTGCCGGTCTTTATGTAGCGGGAAGTTCATACGAAGGTCTGGGTATACCAGAATGTGTAGAGCAAGGAGAAGATGTGGCTAAAAAAGCGGTTAAATATGTGCAGCAACTGTAGAAGTGGAGCGGTGAATCAATGCTCCGCTTTTTTGTCTACTACCCGTAGAGAAAGGTTATACTAAGAGAAGAGATTGTGGTTGAAAAGCAAAAGAAACTTATGCTATAGTAAAACCGTACTTGTTGACTGAAATATTCATTTGGTCAGAAAGAAGGGGATAACGTGGCGATAGACCGAAAGCAATCAGTTGTTGATGCAGCGTCAAAATCATTTGCGCTGTTTGGATATAAAGCAACGACTATGGAGCAAGTGGCGAAGCTTGCAAATGTCGGAAAAGGAACGATTTATACTTTTTTTAAAAACAAAGAAGAGTTATTCGATGAAATTGTGACACGAATGATTCGAGAAATGACAGATGCAGCTGAAACTGTCATTGACAGCAGCCGTCCTTTTTTTGAAAATGCCCAAGCAGCCATTTTTCGAATCTTAGAATTCCGCACTGAGCATCAGCTCATGCTGAAGCTGGTACAGGAACAGCAGTTAGGCACTACAGCAGTGCAAGAAGTGCTTGTGCGAGTAGAAGAAGAGATTTTGACTTATATAAAAAACAAAATCGAAATTGCGATTTCTAAAAAAGAAATCAAACCGTGCAACCCGGAGCTCACAGCTTTTTTACTATTTAAAATGTACATTGCACTCGTCTATGATTGGGAAAAACGGCATGAGCCGCTTTCAGAAGAAAAAATTGCTGAATTAATTGAACTATACTTTTTACGCGGTCTGTCTCAGTGAGATAGGCTTTTTTCATAGAAAAAACAAAAAAGGTCTCATGACGAGACCTTTTTTATTGTTCATTATCATCTTTTTTTACGCCGTTTAATTCTGTATTTCCTGTTTTTGCATCTTCTTCTTTTTGTTCTACTTCTGTATTTCCTTGCTTTTTAAGTTTGAAGTAGGCATCAATAACATCACCTGTAATAGTTTTACTTTGTCCGCCAGAATTCGCTCCAGCAACATACGCAGAAGGAATAACAACTGCTACAGCTACTTCAGGATTGTCATAAGGTGCATAAGAGACAAAAGTGGAGTTACGTACGCTTACGCCTTGATTATAGGTTTCAGCTGTTCCTGACTTGCCTGCTATATTATATTTTCTGTATTTTGGATTTGTATACAAGGCGTGTCCAGTACCACCTTGAGCAGTAACAACACGACGAAAACCACGTTTTACAATGTCAATTTGCGACTGATTCATTGTAATACGGTTTAATACTTGTGGTTCCACGGAACTTTGTATACTTCCTTTTAGCTCACTGTCAAGTTCAGGCTCACGAATTTCTTTCACAAGGTGAGGTTTCATTCTGTATCCACCATTGGCAATTGTTGAAATGTATTGAACAAGCTGAAGCGGTGTATACGTATCGTATTGACCAATTGCAAAGTCGAGAGCTTTACCAGGTTCGTTTGTCACGGTGTTACGAATACCGGTTGATTCGTTTTCTAAATCAATTCCCGTTGGAATTCCAAGGCCAAACTGACTGTAGTATGAACGCATTTTATTAAAAATAGAAGGCGAGATATGCAATGATCCGCCAGGTCGATAAGTTTCACCAGCCATGTTTAGAATTGTTCTATACATAAAAACGTTAGAAGATTGCTCGAGAGCTTTTTCGATACCTGTAGCTCCCATATTGTGAGAAGATTTCTTCGGTTTAGTACCAGCAAACTTCATTGGTGCGTCATAAAAAACAGTACCAGGCTGAATTGCACCTGAGTCAAGTCCGGCTAGAACGGTCGCTCCTTTAACCGCGGAACCTACTTCATAAGAAGTTGTAAGATTTCCAAGCGCGAAGTCTTGAACTTTGCGTGCTCCTGTTTGTTTGTCAGTAACAAGCTGTTTTCCTCCCATTGCTAAAATGTCTCCCGTATGTGGGTCCATCATAATAGCAAACGCTCGGTCCATTAAGCGGTTCCTCGCAGAGCCTTCAAGTACAGCTTTCGTTAAAACATCTTCGACTTGTTTTTGCAGTTCCATATCAATCGTTAAAATTAAGTCACTGCCGCGCTGACCTTCAGTAACGGTCTCTTGACTCACTAAGTTGCCGGAGCGATCGGTTACGTTTTGTATGCGCGCTTTTTGACCACGAAGAACGTCTTCGTACTGCTTTTCTAAATAACTTTTTCCTACTCGGTCATTTCGGCTGTAGCCGTGGGACAAGTAGTACTGTAAGTTTTCGCTTGGTAACCCTTCGTCTGCCGATGTGATTTTACCAAGCAGCGTGCTAAGTAAGTCATCGTATGTATACATACGGTCCCAGTAAGTTGTCGTATCGACGCCAGGCAAGTCACTCAGCTGCTCACTAATAACGGCAAGCTCTTTATCAGTTAAGCCGCTTTTAATAATTTGAGCAGTTAACGCATACCCGCCTTCCATCTTGCTTTTAATGGCAATCACTTCAAGGTCGTCTTTCACCGATAAAAGTTCATTTTTAGTGATGCGCTTCAGCTGAAGAGGATACAAATCATCTTCAGAAATTTTTTCTTCTTTTACTTTTTGCTTATCTGCTGCGGTAATTTTTTTCGCTGCTGCTTTTGGATGAGTTGCAATCCAATAATCTTTTAAGTCGCGTTCTGTTAGCTTAATCGTATTTTTATCTTTCTTTTTATCCGATTTGCCAAACACGTCTGTTGTAACAGGAACATCAATAAGAGTGGCAAGCTTTTTAGCTACTTTTAGCTTGTCTTCTTGAGTGACGCCCTTCAAACGCGTGTACGTGACAGCGTTCAACGGTTTATTATCCACGATAACGCGGTCATAGCGGTCTAGCATCTTTCCGCGAGGAACCGGTGAATCTACCGTTTCATCTTCTGTTTTTTCAACTTCTCGTTTATAGTTCTCTCCGTACACAATCTGTACGAAGCCTAATCGTAAAATGAGTGCAGAAAAAAGCAGGAAAACCACAATAAACAGCCAGTTAATTCGAAATGAGACATGTGTTTTTTTGCGCTTTTTAGTTTTCATGTAAACCCCTTCACTTTGTTTATACAAGTTAAAAAAATTCATAAATTTTCTTATGAATCTATCACTCTACATATTAACATAATTTTGTCTATAAATGTTATTAGGTGGAATAAAACAGATAAAAATTTTATAGAAATTTTTGCGAAAGAAGAGAGACCTGTCGAAGGGTGCTGAAGGGGGGTGTTCAATATTTTCCACTCGGTTGTTCAATATTGTTACCTGTTCAAATGTCCTAGAATCGGTAAAATAAAGAGAGATAGATATCAAGGGGGGCAAAACGAATGAAAATGAAAAGGCTTTCAATAATGTCTGGCGTGTTAGCAACATCACTTTTATTTGCGACAGCATGTTCAAACTCAGGTACGGATTCAAAAGCAAGTAAATCAACAGGCTCAGGTGATCAAGTTGTTATTGATATGTTCCAGTTCAAAGTGGAAATTGCAGATCAGCTGAAAGAATTAACGGATGAATATACAAAAGAACATCCAAACGTAAAGTTTAACATCCAAACAGTCGGCGGAGGAGCGGACTATGGTGCAGCATTAAAAGCACAGTTTGCCTCTGGAAATGAACCTGATATCTTTAATAATGGAGGGTTCCAAGAAGCGCAAACGTGGAAGGATAAATTAGAAGATTTGTCTGATCAGCCGTGGGTAGATAATCTGTATGATATCGCTAAAGAACCGATGACAATGGACGGGAAAATCTATGGTCAGCCGCTAAACTTAGAAGGTTATGGTTTTATTTATAATAAAGATTTATTTGAAAAAGCAGGCATTAAAGAATTGCCTAAGACGCTGTCGGAATTAGAAGCAGCTTCTAAAAAGCTTAAAGCAAAAGGCATTACGCCATTTTCTAACGGATACGGCGAGTGGTGGGTGCTAGGTAACCACTTATTTAATATTCCAATGGCGCAGCAAGATGATCCAGATGCGTTTATTAAAGGTCTAAACGAAGGAAAAGCAAAATTTGAAGGCAATGAAACGTTTAAGCAATTTATGAATCTGTTCGATTTAACGTTAAAGTATGGAAATAAAAATCCATTAACGACAGATTACAATACACAAGTTACTCAATTTGCTTCTGGTGAAACAGCGATGATGCAACAAGGTAACTGGACGGTAAATATGATCACGAAAATCAATCCGGACATGAAAATGGGCTTTATACCAATGCCGATCAGCAACGATGCGAAGAAAAATGATAAATTAGCAATCGGAGTTCCAAATAACTGGGTAGTGAACAAAAATGCACCAGATGCAGATAAAAAAGCAGCGAAGGAATTCTTAAATTGGATGGTTTCTTCTAAAGAAGGTCAAAAATTCTTAGTTGAAAAGTTCAAGTTCATTCCAGCGTTCAAAAACATCGATGGAAAAGGAATCGATTCTTTATCTGATGATATCTTAAAATACTCTGAAGAAGGCAAAACATTATCTTGGAACTGGTTTAAGTATCCAGAAGGAACGGTTCAAGAAGTAGGCGCAGCAATGCAGTCTTACGCAGGCAAACAAATGACGGAAGAAGAGTTTATGAAGAAATTAGATACAATTTGGGCAAAAATGAAAAAATAACCAAAAAGTCCGCGTGGAAAACGCGGACTTTTTGGTGTGAAAAAATAGCTGGTTAGATTCATAGTTATGAAAAAATAATAGTTAATTGAAAGCGCTTTTAATGTATAATAATAGTCATAATGTATGACATTAGTCAAAGGAGGTTAGTTGTGAAAGGCTGGAGCATACGCAAGAAATTAATTTTGTTTTTCTTATTCGCAACCGTTATTCCCTTTTTAATTTCAACGATTTTTACGTATCAATACACAAAAGAAACGGTTAAGAATCGATTTATTTCTACCAACTATCAAGTTATTAAAAATGGAAGCAATGATTTGAGTGATTACTTAAATGAAATTGCTAATATTACAAAAAGGCTGTACGGCTACCACCCATTTATTAAAGTGTTAGATGAAGGCGTATCAAGTGACTTAGGAGCCAATCAACTAGAAATATCACGCACTCTTCTTTATTTATATAATACTCGTCCAGAGATTGAACAGCTCCATCTTTATATTGAGAACGGGCATGACTCGTATACAGCTTATAATTCGAAAGTGAGCAGCAGAGGGAAGTACGATGATATTTACACCCAGCCTTACTATTCTTATTTAAATAAACATCATAAATTTCTTGCCATTGAGCCTACCCATGAAATTTATAGCTACAATAATTTATCAACATTAATTGACTCACTGCCGAATCAAGTTATTAGCTTTCATCAGCGGATTGATGAAATTCCATCAGACAAGTTGTTAGCTTATCTATCTTTAGACATTAACATGACACAAATTCAATCTATATCGCAGCGCTTATATAATGAAGAGTCAGAAGATTTTTATTTAATGAACAATAAAGGGAAGGTTTTGTATTCTTCGGATTCAAAGGTTATTGGAAAAAACGAAAACTACCCGTGGCTAAAGGCGCTTACGTCTCAAGAGGATCACAGCATGGAATGGGAAGATAAAAGCTTCTCAGGCGTATTAATGTATGAAAAGCTTAAACAGCCTTTTGAGGACTTATACATTGTGAAGCGAATTCCTTACAGTGTTTTATATGAAGATGCGAGAAAGACAGCACTTATGAATGTATTAATTGGCCTGCCATTTTTGTGTATGCTCGTTATCGCGACGCTTTTTATATCGGTCCGTTTTACACAGCCGATTAACGTATTAATTCGCAATATGAAAGAAGTGGAAAAAGGATCATTTGAAGTCCGGTTTAAATCGCTTGGAAACGATGAATTTGGTGTTTTAGGAAGGCACTTTACCTCTATGGTGGAAACAATTAATGACTTAATTGAACGTAAATTCCGATTGGAGTTAGAAAATAAATCAACGCAGCTAAAAGTGCTGCAGTCACAAATTAATCCGCATTTTTTATACAACGCATTTCAATCGATTGGAACTCTTGCCCTTAAGCATAAAGCAGTTGAAGTATATTCTTTATTAACCTCACTTTCTCACATTATGCGTTACAGCATGAATATGAAAGAGGATATCGTTAGCTTAAAGCAAGAAGTCGATCACGTAAAAGCTTTCTTGAGTCTGCAGAAGCAGCGGTTTGGTTCAAAGTTTGAGTATGAGTTAAATATCGAAAAAGAGGCAGAGCTTATGCGAATACCGAAAATGATCTTGCAGCCTCTTGTTGAGAATTCTTTTAAGCATGGATTCGAAACCCGCACAGGAAGCGGAAAGCTGTTGATTTCAGCGAAGTTAAACGGAGAAGAACTGATTCTAACTGTTTCTGATAACGGAAAAGGGATAGGAGAGAAAGAGTTGAATCAATTAAAAGCGAGACTTCAGCAATCGTATAATCAAACAGATGAGCATATTGGGTTGCAAAATATTTATGAACGACTTCGCATCTACTATGGAGATCATGCTTCAATGCAAATTAGCAGTCAAGAAAATCACGATTTTACCGTTGTCATAAAGCTAACAACAATTGAAGAAAAGAGGGATAGTGATGAAAGTATTAATCGTGGATGATGAAGAGCATGTAAGAGAAGGAATAAAGCTGCTTGGACAGTGGGAAGAGCATGAAATTACAGATGTGATAGAAGCTGATAGCGGTGAGCAAGCGATTGCGCTTATTGAGGATCACGGACCTGAAATCATTTTTACTGATATGAAGATGCCTAATATCGATGGAATTGCTTTGTTGGAGTGGATTAAAGAGAATTCACCTTCTAGCAAAACGATTGTGGTAACAGGGTATGATGACTACCACTATATGCGTAAAGCTATTCATTTTGGAAGTACGGATTATATTCTAAAGCCAGTGGATCCTTCGATTTTAAACGATACGCTTGTACGAGCTGTAACTCAATGGAAGAAAGAAGAAGAGTCCAGAAAAGTCCATAATAGCAGCTATCGTTTAATCAATGAAATGAAGCCGATTTATCGAGATCGAAAACTGACGCAGTTAATGAACAATTATTTGCTAAATCAATCAATCTATGAAGAGTTTGGTTTCCATCTGACTAGAGAATATGAAGTGGGGATTGTACGTGTAGATGAATCCATTATTCGTTCTTTTGGAGGTGATCGGGATTTAGCCTATTTTTCAATTTTAAATGTAATCAATGAAATGCTGATGGCAGGAGAAAATGGGGTAGCCTTCCGTTACTTATCAAATAAGTGGGAAATTATCATTATATTTTGGAATGATTTTGAACGCATCACCTCTTTGCTGACGACTTTACATACAGCAATTCGCCGTACGTTAGAGGTGAGCTGTCGGATTGCAAGAGGATGCAAAGTCTCTTCTATTGATCAGCTAATGAAATCCTATGAACATGCGAAAAATTCGCTTTTATTAAGCAATGTTCTTGATCAAAATAAAGTGAAGGTCTACGGCGAGCAAGACGTTTTAGCAAGTGCTTTATTAATAAATATGATGGATTATAACAGTAAAATTGAAGAAGCGCTGCAAGTAGGGAGGTTTGAAGCCTTTTTGCCGGTATTCAACGAAATTATCACAGCTTTTGAAGCACAAAATTATCTATCATTAAAGCAAATTCTGCATTTTGAGCAGGAATATCAGCTGTTAAGCCAGCATTGGTTAAAAAGATATCACATTCCTTATACGATAAATAACGGTCCTGAATATGTTCTTTCTTTTTTCTATAACCAAGATGGGCAGTTTCAGCTAGCAAAGTATGTAGAGAGAAAGAAGCGTGAAGTAAAGCGCTTTTTAAAAGTAGTAAAAAGGTATAGCAAGCAAAACAATCGCGACGTTATTTATGAGATCGAACAATATTTGCAGCAAAATTTTCATCGAGATGTGAAGCTTCAAGAAATATCGGAACGTTTCTATTTAAGCCGTGAATACATTTCGAGAAAGTTTAAGCAAGAATTTCAAGAAAATATTTCAGATTATATGGTGAAAGTCAGAATGAATAAAGCCAAATCACTTTTACTAAATGAAGAACTAAAAATCTATGAAATTGCGAATATGATAGGATATCATGATGATAAATACTTTCGAAAAGTGTTTAAAAAAGTAGAAGGCATTACGCCAAACGAGTATCGCAGTTTGACCGTATAAAAAAAAGTTGAAACTGTTATAAAACAGTTTCAACTTTTTTTATTTCATGATATCTAGGCAGTGATCGCATTTGTTTCCGTAGCACTCATGCTGTTCCTCGATGTCGTTTCCGCATTCTACGCACTTTTTATTGGGTAATCTTTTGAAAAATTCAGTCATTTTTTCTAACATTTAAATCCCCTCCGTTGTTTTTGTTACTAACATTGTATTATAACAGATGGTGAAATGTCAATTATGTTTTATAACAATCTAGCCTATTTTGCTATTCTAAGTGGTTATTTGTTATATAACAATGAGTTATTTCGATAAAATAGGCAAAACGAGTATCTTTCAGTTAGTTTTCAAAAAAAAGTAGGGTATACTGAACGTAATAAAAATAGTACGAAAGGGTGATTGAAATGAAAGTAACTGTTATTGGTTTTTGGGGAGGATATCCTGCTGTTTCAGAAGCTACTTCTAGCTATTTAGTTGAGCACGATGGATTTCAGCTGCTTGTTGATTGTGGAAGCGGTGCATTGGCTCAGCTGCAAAAATATGCAAAACCAGAAGAAATAGATGCGATGATTTTATCTCATTATCATCATGACCACGTGGCTGATGTCGGAGTATTTCAATATGCTCGCCTCATTCAGACTCATCTAGGGAACGCTGTTAAGGAACTTTCTATTTACGGACATACATATGATCAGGAAAGCTTCAACAAACTTACTCATAAAGGAATTACCAAAGGAGTAGAGTACGATCCGAGTCAAAAACTTGACGTTGGGCCTTTTACAATCGAATTTATGAAAACGAAACATCCAGTCGTTTGTTATGCCATGAGAATAAGTGCTGGCAATCAAACCGTCGTGTACACAGCGGACTCGAGCTATTTAGAAGAATTTGTTTCTTTCTCCGAAAATGCAGATCTTCTTATTTGTGAATGTAATTTTTATGCTAGCCAAGATGGAAGCGGTGCTGGACACATGACGAGTACAGAAGCCGGTACACTTGCTTCTAAAGCAAGTGTCAAACAACTCATGCTTACTCACCTTCCACACTACGGAGAACACCAACAGCTAGTAGAGGAAGCTGCTGCTCGTTATGGAGGTACGCTTACGTTAGCTGAATCAGGATACGTATGGGAATAACAAGGAGGAAAATGAATGTTATTTATTGATAATCAAAAAAATTATGATCCCCGAATTAACTTAGCAATTGAAGAATATGCGCTCAAGCATCTAGATATTAATGAGACATATCTGCTGTTTTATATTAATGAACCTTCTATTATTATTGGAAAAAACCAGAACACCATTGAGGAGATTAATACAAAATATGTTGAAGATCAGCATATTCATGTAGTGAGACGTCTATCTGGAGGCGGTGCCGTTTATCATGATAAAGGAAATTTAAACTTCAGCTTTATTACGAAAGACGATGGAAATAGCTTTCATAATTTTAAAAAGTTTACCGAGCCAGTCGTGGAAGCGTTAAAGAAATTAGGAGTCAATGCTGAGTTAAGCGGACGAAATGATTTAATGGCGGAAGGACGTAAAATTTCTGGAAATGCTCAGTTTTCGACGAAAGGAAGGATGTTCAGCCATGGAACTCTTCTTTTTGATTCAGAGATTGAAAACGTGGTATCAGCGTTAAAAGTAAAAAAAGATAAAATTGAATCCAAAGGCATTAAGTCTATTCGAAATAGAGTAGCGAATATCAGTGAATTTTTAGAACAGAAAGTAACGGTGGAAGAATTTAGAGAAATGCTGCTTCGGTATATCTTTGAGGGAGAAGAAAATATAACAGAATATAAACTAACGGAAAAAGATTGGGAAACGATTCATCAAATTTCTAAAGAGCGCTATCAGTCATGGGATTGGAACTATGGAAAATCACCTAAATTTAACTTACAGCACTCTCACCGCTTTCCTGTGGGACAAATTGACGTTCGTTTGGAAGTGAATAAAGGGAAAATCGATGCTTGCACCATCTATGGAGATTTCTTTGGAGTGGGAGATGTCCAGGAAGTACAGGAAAAATTAACAGGTGTTCGTTATGAAAAAGCTTCTATTGAACAAGCCTTGGAGGACATCAATATTCCACATTATTTTGGTAATATTACAAAAGAAGAGTTTGTTGAATTAATCTATTAAGAAAAAAGTCTGCCACATCAGGCTTTTTTTCTTTTTAAACAGATGAGTCTTGTCAATAGAACAGCAGTAACATTATAATAGAATAGAAGAAGTAAGAATTTTTCCATTATTATGACTTAATAATGAATGGTTGTTCATTCATTCGTTATTAAAAGGAGGAAGTTATGAGATGAATTTGTCAGCACAGCTTCATAAAACAGCTGAGCAATTTCCGCAAAAATCGGCATATGTTTTTATGGATCAGGAAACATCTTATGCAGATCTTGATGCATCGGTATCTAAGTTTGCTAATGGTCTGAAGCAATTAGGTGTAAAAAAAGGAGATCATATCGCTTTAATTGTCGGCAACTCGCCTCATTTTGTTATTGGATTGTACGGTGCTCTTCGAGTAGGAGCTACTGTTATACCCATTAATCCTATTTACACAGCGGATGAAATTAGCTACATGCTTCAGGATGGAGATGTAAAAGCAGTTATTGCGGTTGATTTACTTCTCCCTGTTTTAAAAAAAATCATTGGACACACTCCATTTTTGGAACACGTTATCTTATGTGAAACGACAGATACAGTGGAAAGTATACCTTCTTATTTTCACACGTTTTCGCAAGTTGTAAACAGAGGGGAAGCTACATATGATTTTCTCGAGTTAAAAGAAGAAGATGTGGCCATCATTCTGTATACGTCAGGAACGACTGGAAAACCAAAAGGAGCTATGCTTACGCATAAGAATATTTATTCAAACGCTCAAGACGTAGCAGATTATTTAAGTATAAATGGGAATGACCGAGTCGTAGCTGCTTTGCCGATGTTTCACGTATTTTGTTTAACTGTTTCATTGAATGCGCCTTTAATGAATGGAGGAACGATATTAATTGAACCAAAATTCAGTCCATCTTCTATATTTGAATTAATTCAAAATCGACAAGCGACTATTTTTGCTGGCGTTCCGACAATGTATAATTTTTTACTTCAGCATGACAAAGGGAAAAAAGAGCACTTTCACACGGTAAGGCTTTGTATATCAGGCGGGGCATCAATGCCGGTGGCACTTCTAACCCATTTTGAACGTAAGTTTGGGGTCATGGTAGCAGAAGGCTATGGATTATCTGAGGCTTCTCCTGTGACGTGTTTCAATCCGATTGATAGAGAGAGAAAAGCAGGTTCTATAGGCACATCTATTATGAATGTTGAAAATAAAGTGGTAAACGAACTAGGAAAAGAAGTAGAAGTAGGACAAGTTGGCGAACTTATCGTCAAAGGCCCTAATGTGATGAAAGGGTATTATAAGCTTCCTGAAGATACGGAATATGCTCTCCGAGATGGTTGGCTGTATACAGGTGACTTAGCAAGAATGGATAAGGAAGGTTATTTTTATATCGTTGACCGTAAAAAAGATTTAATTATTGTAGGAGGATATAATGTTTATCCTCGCGAAGTAGAAGAAGTGCTATATGCGCATCGGGATATTGTAGAAGTGGCTGTTATCGGAGTTCCTGATCCTTCTTTAGGTGAATGTGTGAAGTGTTACGTGGTTTGCAATAATCAAGAGATAACGGAAGAGAAGCTTATTGCCTACTGCAAAGAGCACCTTGCTAAATATAAAGTGCCAAGTGAAATTGAATTTTTAAAAGAACTTCCTAAAAATACAACGGGAAAAATTTTAAGGCGTGCACTGAAGCAGCAGGTATCTCAGGAGCGATAAAATGAAAGCGATTCCAATTTGGAGGTGGTAAAAAATGTCATCTATTTCTTATGAAATAAAGGGACACGTCGCCCATGTGATACTGAACCGTCCGGAAGCGATGAATGCTTTTAATTACGATATGCTTAAAGAATTGGAAGAAGCAATTGAAGGAATTCGTATTCAAAAAGATATTCGAGTTGTGACGTTTAAAGGGACAGGTGAAAAATCTTTTAGTGTAGGTGCGGATTTAAAAGAACGTAAAACCCTCTCTGATCAAGAGGTAAAGCGCAATATTTACAAAATAGGAGAAGTGTTTTCTAAGATAGAGCAGCTTCCTCAGCCAACGATAGCAATCATCAACGGATATGCATTTGGAGGAGGAATGGAGCTGG